>NZ_JAWVWO010000030.1:0-54458 GCF_033657265.1 Flavobacterium sp. MMLR14_040
CTAAAATCTAAAATCTAAAATCTAAAATCTAAAATCTAAAATCTAAAATTTCCTGTCAATTCTATGATAAATAGTAAAACGAATAATATCCCGATCATAAAAATCGACGCCGCTGGCACGTCGTTGAAGACTTTTTAGATATCCCAATTCCAAACCAATATTGGGATTGAAATGATAACGTAGAGCCGTGTAAATTCTGTTTTGATCGAAAGTGTTTCTTTTATTGTCTTTTCCGAAATTGAATAAAACTTCATCAGAAATAGTACCTTTTAAACTTCGTTTTTCTTTTTTCCAAAGATCAAAAGTCGATTGCAATCGGTATCTGAACCTTAAAGCAAAAGAAAAATCATTAAGTAATTCAGTTTTAGTTGCTTTTTGTATAAATCGTTCTTCTAATTGAAAACGATTGTGAAAAGTGATTTTTGCAATATCATTAATTAAAGTAATGTCCTGCTGGGCGCGATATTCAGGAATTGAATAATCAGGATCAACGTGCGGATCTTGAGTATTGACATTAAAATAAGCAAATCCTCCACCCAAATCTACAAGTTTTGTGGCGCGATATCTTCCCTGAACTCTTAAAACAAAAAGATTTTCTTGAACAGGATTTATAAAACTGCGATTATCAAATTCAGAATGCAGCGCCCATTTTTGAGTTAAAGGCAAAATATTATAATACCGAATCCAGGTCAGTGTTTGCTGATCAAAATTTCTTTTGGTTTGAGCAAAACCAATTTGAGAAAAAAGACTTAAAAAGAAAAATATCCTGAGGATCTTCATTTATATAAATTCAGGCTGCGAATATATGTAAATGAGAATTGATTTATGAGGTAACAATTTGATTTTTAAATTGGTTTTCTTTTCAATTTTGTGATTTTGTAAAATTGGAACATAAAAAAAGCGAGATAAATTTAAAATCTATCTCGCTTCAACTATCTAAATTAACTCAATTTATAGTGAATATTTTAAAGTAACACCATACGTTCTCTGGTCACCCAATACCGCTGCGTATTGTCCTGTATTTCCACCTGCTGGTAATAATTGTTCGTAATAATCTTTGTTTAAAAGGTTACGGCCCCAGAAATGAACAGATAATCCCTGCGATGCACGGAAACCTAAACGAGCATTAAAAATAGCATATCCCGGAACTACTAAATATTTTGAAGCAGAAGGGCTTGATGAGAACTCAGAACGGGCATAAGAATCTACTGCTAAGAATACTTTTCCTGCATTCCCAAAGAATTTTGCATTATCAGAAAGTTCGCCACCTAAAGATCCTGCCCATCTTGAAGCACCAGGTAAAGTTGATCCGGATACATCTTTAAAGGATACTGGAGCTCCGGTTTCTTCTAATGGAAGCGGTGCATTGGTAAATTTTACATATTTACCATCTGTATAAGTTGCTGCTCCATTTATCGTTAAATGTTGACTTACAACAAAACTAGCATCAAGTTCAACACCTTGTACACGTACTTTATCAGCATTAGCAAGATATCCACGATTTACACCCAATTCAGCTGCCTGAACGTTGGTTTGGAAATCTTTAATTTCTGTTTGAAAGAATGTTAAGTTGAAAATTGAATTTCTAAAAGGAGAAGTTTTTACACCCACCTCATAATGATTTACTTTTTCTGGTTTGATTACCGCAAGATCAAGCAAAGGTTCTCCTGCAGAATTTGTTGGAAGTCCGGCAACGTTTACACCAACTGGTTTGTAACTTTTTGCATAAGTTGCATAAGCATTAATTTTATCCGATGCTTTGTAAGATACGGTTATGTTTCCTGAAAAATCGGTGTTGTCTGTGCTTGAATCAAAAGCCTGATCAGAGTAAACTTGTTTTTTTAAAGCAAGTAATGCAGGATCTGTAGTTTGTAAACCTCCATAAGTTGTACGGGCATAGTGAGCATCTTTTTTATCAAAATTATATCTCACACCTGGTAAAACGTGTAAACGGTCTGTAATAGCCCAGTCAATCTGACCAAATACTGCGGCACTTGACGCTCTGATATTGGCATCTGTTTTAATTCCGTATCCTTCAAAAAGTCCCGGAGTTTTCCATAACGCACTTGTTGAACTTTGTGCAAATCTCCATTGTGCATCTCCAGACTCTTCAGTACCATCTGTTTGAGAGGTTTGATCGATAAAAAATACACCAGCAACACCACTTATTCTTGAGGTTAACTGACCTGCGTAACGAACTTCCTGTGTAATTTGAGTTTGTCTTGTAGGGTTTTGAGATTTTGCTAATACTTGTAATCCTGTAAAATCCCTGTCGTTTGACGGATCCCAATTCCAGAATCTCCATGCTGTTGTTGAAGTAAGAGTTCCGCCTCCAATTTTGGTATCAATATTAAGAGATATTCCTCCCATGTCCTGATTAGAACGCCATGGGGTATCCTGGTCAATTTTACGATCAAATGCATTTCTGCTTGGCAATTGATAATTCAAATCGGCAATAATAGCGTCAAACTGGCGGTAAGCAGCTCTTTGTGTTGGCGCAACGCCCGCAACTACCTGAGCATATCCGTCAGGGCGTTGTGTCGTAATATCAGCAGCCAATACAATATTTGTATTTACTGTTGGAGTCCAAAGCAATTGTCCTCTAATTCCCTGATTGTTTAATGTATTAGTAGCTCTTCCTGTGGCAACATTATCAATTAAACCATCACGTTGAGTTCCTGAAAAAGATAAACGACCAGCTACTTTTTTACCTAAAGCTCCTGTAACAGATGCTTTGGCCTGAAGGAAAGAGTAGTTTCCATAACTCACTTCAAAATCGGCCCCGGAAGTAAAACTTGGTTTACGGGTTGTAATATTAAATGCTCCCGAAGTAGTGTTTTTTCCAAACAAAGATCCTTGTGGTCCACGCAAAACTTCAATTTGCTCAACATCGATAAAATCAAGTGTTGTTGCCGCCGGACGTGCATAATAAACACCATCTACGTAAAAACCAACACCAGGATCGATTCCGTCATTTGTTAATCCGAAAGGAGATCCAAGACTACGAATGTTAATTCCCGTATTTCTTGGGTTTGAAGAGTATAATTGAACAGAAGGAACTAATTCTTTAATACGGTTTACGTTAAAAGCTCCGGTTTGTTCTGCTTGTTTTCCTGTAATAACAGAAACCGCAATTGGTACGTCCTGAACTTTTTCGATACGACGTCTTGAAGAAACAACCACTTCAATAAGTTCATTTTCTTCACGAATAACTAATTGTAAAGGCGCTGTTGGTAATGCTGTAATTTCTATTTCTGTAGTTTTATAGCCTACGTACTGAACTAAAAGTGTAATAGGAAGTTTTCCTTTTGAATCTATGCTGAATTTTCCGTTTTGATCTGTAGTAGTGCTCGAAGTTGTTCCTTTTATAACAACATTTGCAGCTTCTAGCGGAATGTTTTCGTTTGTGTTAACAATACCTTCAATATTTTGTGCGTAAGATGTTGTGAAGGCGAAAAGTAAAAAAATGCTTGTAAGTGATATTTTATATATAGTTTTCATTTTATATTAAGTATATGTGATTAGTAGAGTTTAAAATAAATTTTTTTTAGCAACACATACACATCATACAAGAAATACTTTTCACCATTGTGAATGAACTATAATTATTTTGCAAAAGATTTTTTGATACATCTGTTGGACTGGAATGTACTTTCATAGGGTTAAAATTTTGGATCGATTTGTTAACTTTTTTTGCAAATATATGTAAATTCTATAGATTTACTAGGAATTAGAAAATATTTTTTTATTTCTTTACTAATGAAGCTATTGTGATCCCTTCCATTGCTTTCAAAGTTTTATCTCTAATAAGCACTAAACCGTGATGTAAGCTGCATTCTGACTCGGTTTTGCAATCAGAACAGGGTTCGTAAAAGTTTAAGGAAGCGCAAGGCAAAAGTGCAATTGCACCATCAAATAAACGGTGAATTTCTGCCAGAGTAATTTCATTTTTTGATTTTATCAGATAATATCCACCAAATTTTCCCTGCTTACTGCTCACAAAACGTCCGCGTTTTAGATCCAATAAAATTTGCTCTAAAAACTTTTTAGGAATGTTAGCTCCCTCAGCAATTTCCACAGTTCTGGAAATGTGATTTTCGTCTTGTTCTGCTAAATAAAGTAAGGCCTTAAGGGCGTATTTTGCTTTATGTGATAACATCTATATTTAGTTATGAATTATAAATTATGAATTATGAATTTTAAACTGAGAGCTAATTTTCAGCATAAAATTTGAAACTTGAAACCTGAAACAAAAGAAACAAAATTAGTTACCAGCTTCCGCTAGAGCCTCCACCAGAGAATCCGCCGCCGCCAAAACCTCCGCCGAAGCCACCGCCTCCGCCGCCAAAACCACCACCTGATGATCCTCCGCCGAAACCGCCAAATCCTCCGCTGCTTCTGCCTAGGCTGCTTAAAAGAATTACATCCATTAAACTAGGTCCGCCGCCGTTATTATTGCCCGAATTTCCTCCTCCGCCTTTATTTCTGAACATCAAAATTAATACAATTACGACAATAACAATAAAAGGAAGTATCGGGAAATTTTTTCCTTTAGAAGCTTGTTTTCTTTCGCCTTTAAATTTTCCTTTAAAAACGTCAATTATAGCATCCGTTCCTTTGTCAAGACCATTGTAAAAGCTCCCGGCTTTAAATTCGGGAATAATAATGTTTCTGATGATTGTTCCTCCAATTCCGGCCGTTAAACGATCTTCAACTCCGTATCCTGGATTAATAGCAATTTTTTTCTCGTTTTTGGCCAATAAAATAATAACACCATTATCATCTTGTTTTGTTCCGCCAATTCCCCAGGTTTGTCCCCATTTTGTGGCTAGCTGGCTTACATCTTCACCTTTTAAACTTTCGATTGTAATAACGACAATTTGAGTTGTGGTAGAATCTGAATAGCGAATTAATTTTTCTTCAAGCTGCGTTTTTTCTGATGCACTTAAAATATTTGCATAATCGTAAACTGAAGTCTGAAAACTTGGTTTTTCGGGAATAGTAAATTGAGCAAAAATACTATTGCAGACAAAAAACGCGATAAATAAAAAAGTAAACTGAAAAATTCCGTTGGAATTTAAAATTGTATTGTTGGAATTTTTCATCATTTAACCTTTTGAAATTTCGTTTGATAATTCGTTTGTGTCACCTTCAGACCACGGGAAGTTCTTTTTTAATTGTTCGCCGGCGTTCAAAATACCGTCGACAATTCCTTGTTTAAAATTTCCTGCTTTAAATTGTTCCACCATTTTATCTTTGGTACAATCCCAAAAATCTGCTGCAACAACATCATTAATGCCTTTATCTCCGCAAATAGCAAAGCTTTTATCTTCGATGGCAAAATAAAATAAAACACCGTTTTGAAGTTGGGTTTCATCCATTTTTAATTCATGAAAAACTTCTAAAGCCCTGTCAAAAGGAACTTTAGAAGTTGTTTTTTCTATATGTACTCTTATTTCGCCAGAAGTATTTTTTTCGGCCACGCGAATAGCTTCAACAATTTCTTGTTCTTCTTCTTTGGATAAAAAATCTTCTACTTTTGACATTGGGAGTATTTTAGAGTTTAGATTTGAGAAATTAGATTTTTAGACTAATCTTAGATTCTAAGAGTCTGATAATCTAAAGTCTAATTTTAAAATTTTACTTCAACTGGTTTATCTGCTCCTGTAGAAGCTTCAAAATATGGTTTTTCTTTATAATCTAAGAACCATTTGTTTGGAATAGAAAGAATGTAACCATTGTATTCCTGAACTGTCTCATTAAAACGAGTTCTTGCAGTCAAAATTTGGTTTTCAGTACTTGCCAATTCATCTTGTAATTTCAAGAAGTTTTCATTTGCTTTTAATGTAGGATATTGCTCTACAGAAACTAACAATCTTGACAAAGATGAAGAAACACCACTTTGTGCCTGGTTAAATTCTTTTAATTGTTCCGGAGTTACATTACTTGGATCAACCGTAACAGAAGTTGCTTTTGCACGAGCTTCGATAACAGCCGTTAAAGTTGATTTCTCAAAATCAGCAGCACCTTTTACTGTATTTACTAAGTTTCCAATAAGATCGTTTCTTCTTTGGTAAGCTGTTTGTACATTTCCCCATTCCTTATTAACGGCCTGATTGTATTTTAATCCGGTATTTTTAATTCCAATTGACCAAAATGCAACAATAGCGATAAGCGCTACAATAATTATTACGGGGATTAACCATTTTTTCATGTTTGTTCTGATTTAAGTTTTTATTTCTAGTTTTTGATATTATTGTTATAATTCGTTTTTAATTTCTGTTAATTGTGTTTTTATGGTCTCTAATTTACGTATTATTTCGAATTTATCTAATGTTTTCTTTTGTCCTTCCTTCAAATGCGTTTTGGCACCTTCAAGCGTAAAACCACGTTCTTTAACCAGATGATAAATCAATTGCAGGTTGGTAACATCTTCTGGCGTAAACATTCTGTTGCCTTTGGCATTTTTTTTAGGTTTCAAAATGTCAAATTCGCTGTCCCAAAAACGTATCAAAGACGCGTTGACATTAAAAGCCTTGGCAACTTCGCCAATGCTGTAATATCTTTTATCTTTAGAAAGTTCAATGTGCATGATTCTTATTTTTCTTATTTATTCCAAAATTACTACTTTTTATAGTATTAATCTAATGACTGGTTTTCCTGATTTGCCATATGGGAAATTGCAACGTATTCAACAGCCGAAATATTTCCGTAATAAAAATTAAGCGGATTCACGACTTTTCCATCTTTATGCACTTCATAATGACAATGTGGACCTTCAGATCTTCCCGTACTTCCCACATATCCAATTACATCGCCTCTTTTTACATGTTGCCCGGCTCTACAATTGTATTTGCTTAAATGCGCATACAAACTTTCATATCCAAAACCATGCCTGATCACAACATGATTTCCAAATCCCGAAGCTGCATCATCGGCTCTTGCTACAACACCATCACCCGTTGCATAGACAGGAGTGCCCGAAGGAGCGGTAAAGTCCATTCCGTTGTGCATTTTTCTCACTTTCGTGAAAGGATCAATTCTATATCCAAAACCTGACGCGACACGTCTTAAATTTTCATTTTGAACTGGCTGAATGGCAGGAATTGCCAGTAACAGGTTTCCTTTTACACTCGCGAGTTTCAAAATTTCGTCTAATGATTTTGACTGAATAGCCAATTGTTTTGAAAGTTTATCAATTCGTTTTGTTGTATTTAACACCAATTGGGAATTGTTGTAGCCTTCTAAATCCTTATATCTGTTAATATCTCTAAAACCCGCTTTTCTAATAGAATCCGGAATTTCAGCTTTATTAAAATAAACTCTGTAAATATTGTTATCCCTGTCTTCAAGCGCCTCGGTGACAGCGTCAATTTCGTCCATTTTTTTATTCAAAATGGCATATTGCAATTTTAAATTTTCAATTTCACGTGCCTGGAAACGATCTTTTGGAGTTTCGAAGTAAGGAGTGTTAATTAAAAGCACAAAAATGAAAAATCCAAACAGCGCCGCAGCCAGCAAAAACAGTAATGCGTAACCGATTTTGATTCTTTTTCTGGTTTTTATTTTCGTATAAGCCAGATTTTCTGAGTCGTAATAATATTTTACTTTCGCCATATTTTAAAATACCCTATTTTTGCAGCTTGTAAAATAGTTTGTCGAACAAATTTAATAAATGTTTCAGTTGTTCACAGCTTTTTTCAAGAATAAAACAATTAGATAATTGATTCAATTAGATAATTAGATAATGAATCAATTGGGTAGTTTATTGTTTGAACCTGTAAGTTTAATTTAAAATTATCTAATTATCTAATTGCCAAATTATCTAATTACCACATTATCAAATTGTCACATTAATAAAATATGAAATCACAAGACGTACGTAAACAATTTCTAGACTTTTTTAAGAGCAACGGACATTTAATTGTTCCTTCTGCTCCAATCGTTCTTAAGGACGATCCAACTCTTATGTTCAATAACTCGGGAATGGCCCAGTTTAAAGAATATTTTTTAGGAAACGGAACGCCAAAAAGTAAAAGAATAGCCGATACGCAAAAATGTCTTCGTGTTTCAGGGAAACATAATGACCTTGAAGATGTAGGTTTTGACACTTATCACCACACCATGTTTGAGATGTTAGGGAACTGGTCTTTTGGAGATTATTTCAAAAAAGAAGCAATCAACTGGGCATGGCAATTATTGACAGAAGTTTATAAAATCCCAAAAGAAAATCTTTACGTTTCTGTTTTTGAAGGAAGTAAAGAAGATAATGTTCCGTTTGATCAGGAAGCCTGGGATATCTGGAAAACTTTAATCGACGAAGACAGAATTATTCTTGGGAACAAAAAAGATAATTTCTGGGAAATGGGAGATCAGGGACCATGCGGACCTTGTTCTGAAATTCACGTTGATTTACGTCCGGAATCTGAAAAAGCATTGGTTACAGGAAAAAGTCTGGTAAATAACGATCACCCGCAAGTAGTTGAAATCTGGAATAATGTATTCATGGAATTCAACCGTAAAGCTGACGGATCATTAGAGAAGCTTCCTGCACAACACGTAGATACAGGAATGGGATTTGAGCGTTTGTGTATGGCTTTGCAAGGAAAAACATCTAATTATGATACTGATGTTTTTACACCGCTTATTGAAAAAGTAGAGCAAATTACAGGTTTGAAATATACCTCTGATGAAGTAAAAAACATATCAGAAGAACAAAACAAAACCAATATTGCAATTCGTGTAGTTGTAGATCACGTTCGTGCGGTTGCCTTTGCAATTGCAGATGGACAGTTGCCATCAAACACGGGAGCAGGTTACGTAATTCGTAGAATTTTGCGTCGTGCTATTCGTTACGGATTTACATTTTTGGGTACGAAAGAACCTTTTATCAATAAATTGGTAGAAGTTCTGGCCAACCAAATGGGAGAATTTTTTCCTGAAATCAAATCGCAGCAACAATTGGTTACCAATGTAATTCGAGAAGAAGAAGCTTCTTTCTTAAGAACTTTGGATCAGGGATTACAATTGTTAGATAATGTAATTGCACAAACTAAAGGTTCTGAAGTTTCGGGCGCAAAAGCTTTTGAATTGTACGATACTTTTGGTTTTCCTAAAGATTTAACAGCTTTGATTTTAAAAGAAAAAGGAATGTCTTTTAATGAAACTGAATTTGATGCTTCGATGCAGGAACAAAAAAATCGTTCGCGTGCAGCATCAGAAGTTTCTACCGAAGACTGGACGGTTTTGATTCCTGGAAATGTTGAAACTTTCGTAGGTTATGATCAAGTAGAAAATGATGTAAAAATTACAAGAATTCGTAAAGTTGATTCTAAAAAAGATGGAATTTTGTATCAAATTGTTTTAGACAATACACCGTTTTACCCGGAAGGTGGAGGACAAGTTGGCGATAAAGGAACTTTGGTTTCTGCAAACGAAACGATCGAAATCATCGACACAAAAAAAGAAAACAATCTGATTTTGCATTTTGCAAAACAATTGCCTGAAAATATTGAAGCTGGTTTTACAGCAAAAGTAAATAACGATTTAAGAGGTTCAACTTCTAAAAATCACTCTGCTACGCATTTAATGCATTTGGCTTTAAGAAACCTTCTTGGAACTCACGTAGAGCAAAAAGGTTCGTTAGTAAACCCGAACTATTTACGTTTTGACTTTTCGCATTTTTCTAAAGTTTCGGATGAAGAATTACGTCAGGTTGAAGCAAGTGTAAATGCGCAAATTGAAGCACAATTGCAGTTGACAGAATACAGAAATATTCCGATTAAAGAAGCATTAGATAAAGGTGCAATGGCTTTATTTGGTGAGAAATACGGAGATAATGTTCGTATGATTGAATTTGGAGATAGTAAAGAACTTTGCGGTGGAATTCACGTGAAAAACACGGCAGAAATCTGGCATTTCAAAATTATTTCTGAAGGTGCAGTAGCGGCTGGAATTCGTCGTATTGAAGCGATTACAGGTGATGCGGTAAAAGACTTTTACAAAAATCAGGAGAATACGTTATCTGAAATAAAAGAAACATTAAAAAATCCACAGGATATTTTAAAATCAGTAGCTTCTTTACAAGATGATAATGCGAAATTGAAAAAGCAAATCGAGCAATTATTAAAAGAAAAAGTTGGTGCTATAAAAACAGAATTGGAGAAAGATTTCCAAGAAGTAAACGGCGTAAATTTCCTTGCCAAACAAGTTGATTTAAGCATGGCTTCAACTAAAGATTTGGCTTCTGCTTTAGGAAGTTCAAAAGCGGATTCGTTTGTATTTTTAGCTTCAATTGAAGATGGATTGCCAAATATTCACTGTTATATCTCTAAAGAATTGGTAGCAAGCAAAAGCTTAAACGCAAATGCTGTCATCAAAGAATTAGGAAAATACATTGACGGAAATGGAGGAGGACAGCCTTTCTTCGCATCCGGAAAAGGAAAGAATGCAAATGGAGTTGCGGAGGCTTTGGCGCATGCCATTGATTTTGTGAAGTAAGATTTTTTAATCGCGCAAAGACGCAGAGTCGCAAAGTTTTTTAAGCTTTGCGACTTTTTTTTGCAGCGTGATTAAAGTAGCGTTTTTTTAATCGCGCAAAGACGCAGAGTCGCAAAGTTTTTTTATAAGCTTGTGATTTTTGTAAGTATATTTTTTTGAATCTCACAAAAGCGCAAAGAAAATTAAAACTAAACTTTGCGTCTTTACATAATTTTTCTTCTTAAAGTAGGTTTTTTCCTTAAATTTGGCTAAAATTTGAAAATGACAGAAAATGAAATTTCAGCTATCGTAGTCGATATCTGTTACAAAATGCACGTGAAACTTGGACCAGGTTTGTTAGAATCAGTATATGAAGCAATTCTATTCTACGAATTGACTAACAAAGGATTATTCGTCGAAAGACAAAAAATACTTCCCGTTGTTTGGGATGAAATTAAACTTGATATAGGTTTTCGAACCGATTTGATAATTGAAAATAAATTAATTTTAGAAATTAAATCAATTGAAAAAATAACAGAAGTTCATGCAAAACAAATTATGACATACTTGAAAATTACAAAAATGAAATTAGGTTTGTTAATAAATTTTAATGTGCCTTTGATTAAATTTGGTATTACAAGAATCGTTAATAATCTTTAAATTGATAAGTAAAAAGATTTCAATCAACAACTTTGCGACTCTGCGTCTTTGCGAGATTAAAAAAAACTTATTTACGTTCCCCGATTTGCTGGCGCCACATTGCATAATACAACCCTTTTTCAACAATCAAGTCATCATGTTTACCTTGCTCGATAATTTTCCCTTGTTCTAAAACAAATATTTTATCGGCGTGCATTACGGTTGATAAACGGTGCGCAATTAAAACGGTAATTCTGTTTTTATCGGATATATTTCTGATTGTTGCGTTGATTTCTTCTTCGGTGATAGAATCTAATGCAGAAGTTGCTTCATCAAAAATCAACAAATTCGGATTTCTTAAAATAGCTCTGGCGATTGACAAACGTTGTTTTTCTCCACCAGAAACTTTGATTCCACCTTCACCGATTGTGGTGTTTAAACCATCTTCGGCACGTTTTAGTAGTTTTTCACAACTTGCTCTTTTTAGCGCATCATACAATTCTTCATCGGTTGCATTTGGTTTTACAAACAATAAATTTTCACGAATTGTTCCCGAGAATAATTGTGCATCCTGAGTTACAAATCCTAATTGTTTTCTTAGATCTAATAAATCAATATCGGTCGAATCGATTTCATTGTAAAGTATTTCACCTTCTGCGGGGGTGTATAAGCCGACTAATAATTTTACTAAAGTTGTTTTCCCGGAACCGGACGGACCAACAAAAGCCACGGTTTGCCCTTGTTTAATTTCAAAATTAATATTTTCAACAGCTTTGAATTTTGCTGTTTTATGCTGAAAACTTACATTAGAAAAAAGTAAAGATTGAATTGCTCCAACATGTTTAGGATTTTTTGGGCGGAATTCTTTTGGGGCACTTAGTAGAATTTTGAAATTTTCCATTGAAACTTTTGTTTCATTCAAGGCAATGATAAAATTTCCTAATTCTTGTAAAGGTCCAAAAATGAAGAAAGTAAAAAATACCATTGTCAACAAATCGCCTACAATAATTTTTCCTCCAAATAAGAAATAGTATAGAGTAAAAACAACACAAGTTCTTAAAAAGTGAACTGTTGTTCCCTGAATAAAACTCAAACTTCGGATAAAACGGATTTTTTGCAGTTCAAGCTGGAGGATTTTAAACGTATTTAAATTCAAACGTTTTTCTTCCTGATACGTTAAGCCAAGACTTTTTACAAGTTCGATATTTCGTAAACTTTCGGTTGTAGAGCCCGCCAAAGCGTTCGTTTGATTGACGATTTTTTTAGATACAATTTTAATTTTCTTACCTAAATACGAACTAACTAAGGCAATAATTGGAGCTGTTACCAAAAAGATAAGCGAAATACGATAATCAATTCGCGCAACATAAAGAATTACAAATATAAATCCGATAACAGTTTGAAAGATCAAAGAAATAGAAAGCGTAATTAATTTTTCAGAATCAATACGCACTTTGGTCAATTTGCTTAAAGTTTCACCACTTCGCTGATCTTCGAATTCTGCATACGGTAAATCGAGTGATTTTTTAATTCCGTCAGTATACATTTGCGCGCCTGTACGCTGGATAACGACATTGGTAAAATAATCCTGGAAGTTTTTGGTAATTCTGGAAATCATTGCAGCACCAAGCGAAAGTCCTAACCAAAAGGACAAGGATTTAATGAATCCAATTTCGTTTCCTTTGTATTTATGCAGTCCAACACCGCAATCCTGCATTAATTTACCGGTAATAATAGAATCTGATAAGCTGAAACAAATGTTAATGGCAGCCATAATCAAAGCAAAAAACAGGAGCATTTTATGTTTGATTATATAAGAATATAATAATTTCATATATGAATTTAGATTTATGGAAGATGCAAAAGTAGTGAATAGTTTTGCTTTGTAAAGTTGATTTTTAGTTTAAAAAACTATTAAATATTTTCATGTTTTTGATTTTCGATTATATTTGCTCAATTGATACTATATAACCTACTAAAAAAATGAAAAAACTTCTATCTCTTTTTTTTGCTCTTGCATTGGTACTGACATCTTGTTCAAATGATGAAAATTCTTCTCCGGATGATTCTTCTTCGGAAGATAATTCTGTACTACCTAAAACCATTTCTTATACTTATCCTGATATATTTTTGGGTACAAATAGTATTAGTACAAATACCTATAATGGCAACAAAATCATAAGCAGCATTAAAAATGATTCAAAAACAGTATTTACTTATGATGGTGACAAAATCATGAAACAAGAGCAATTTGATATTGATGAATTAGGAAAGGAAATTAAAAGTGCAGAAGTTCAATACACTTATGAAAATGGTAAATTAAAGACCAGAATTTTTAAGGAGGATATTAGTACAGCGTATCCTGATGGAGAGTATATAGAAAAAATAGTTTATGTACATTCTTCAAATCTTATTTCATATATTAATTATAATGTAAATAAAAATACAAAAGAAGAAGTTAAAAACAGTGAAGGAACATTGACTTATAAAGATGGAAATCTTGTCAAAGAAGTTCAAATTTCAGGATCATCAACAAGAACAAGAACATACGAATACGATGCAAAACATAATCCTCTAAAAAACATTTTAGGATTTGACTTATTATTAAATGAGATTAGTGAATTTGGAAAAAATAATGTTATTAAAACAACAAGCATATTAAGTGATTTTCCAACGCCGGCAAACTATATTAGTAATTACATTTATAATGATAATGGCTATCCAACCAAACAAACCTCTTTGAGTGGAGGTGGATCAGTAGAATATGAAATAGAATACACTTACTAATCAAAAAAGTTTATTTCCTACAAGCCGGAAACATTTTGTTTCTGGCTTTTTTTATTGGTAAAAATTGGTGAAATTCGTCTTTAAATAAAAAGCCATGCAATTCAGAACTCAAATCCCGCTTTCTACAACCAATAATCCAATCGATTATAATTCGAAAGTACTTTCTTTTGGTTCTTGTTTTGCCGAAAATATGGCTGATAAATTTGATTATTTTAAATTTCAAAATGAAACAAATCCATTCGGGATTATTTTTAATCCGGTTTCGATAGAAAAAATAATCGAAAGAGCTGTTCTGGAAAAAGTATTTACAGAAAAAGATGTTTTCTTTCACAATGAACGCTGGCATTCTTTTGAGGTGCATTCTGATTTAAGCAATCCAGACCGACAAGAATTACTGGAAACATTAAATAAAGCAATTTCAGAAACGCATAAACAATTAAAAGTAGCGACACATATTATTTTTACTTACGGAACGTCATGGATTTATAGAAACCTGGAAAATGAAGAAATCGTTGCGAATTGTCTTAAAGTCCCTCAAAAACAGTTTTCAAAAGAATTATTATCCGTTGATACAATCGAAAAAAGTATTCAAAACACAATCAATTTAATTCAGAAAATAAATCCAAATATAAACTTCATTTTTACCATCTCACCCGTCCGTCATATTAAAGACGGTTTTGCCGAAAATCAATTAAGTAAATCACATCTGTTTGCAGGACTTCATCAAGTTCTAAAAACTCATAACTCAAAACTCATAACTGCGAACTATTTTCCTTCGTATGAAATTATGATGGACGAACTTCGCGATTATCGTTTTTATGGAGAAGATATGCTGCATCCCAATCAAGTTGCAATTGATTATATCTGGCATAAATTCAGTGAAAACTACATCGCCGAAAAAGCGATTTCGATCATGAATGAAATAGAAGAAATTCAAAAAAGCCTTCGCCACAGAAGCTTTAATCCGGAATCAGAACAGCATCAGAAATTCTTAGCCAAGCTTCAGCAAAGAATAAATGTTCTTGGAGAAAAATTACCACACATTAAATTTTAAGGCCTTCGTGGCAAAATCTAAAAGTAAGAAATTAACTATTTGCCCGTATAATTTTAGAATAATTGCGCATAATTATGTAAATTGTTAAGAATTAAAATTTACAATTTTGTAAGCTGTAGAAATACAATTTTCATGTTAATGCCAATTTTAATCTAAACGTGTTTTACTACGTATGAATAAGAAACCCATTCATTTTCTTAAAAAAACACTACGTGTACTACTCTGGTGCGTGGGCTCTATAGTCGCACTTTTACTTCTTCTTACTATTTTAATCCAACTCCCGTCAATTCAGAATTACGCCAAGGATAAAGCCATAACATATCTGCATGATAAAATAAAAACCAAAGTTTCGTTAGACAGAATTTTAATTAAATTTCCCAAAGATGTAGTTGTGGAAGGGTTTTATTTTGAAGATCAAAAAAAGAAAGTTCTGCTTGCCGGAAAACGATTAGAAGTTGATGTCGATTTATTTAAACTGATAAGCAGCGAATTAGAAATAAATTCTGTTTCATTAGAAAACACAACCGCAAATATTTCGAGAGATAAAAATGGTGTTTTTAATTTCGATTATATCATAAAAGCATTCGAATCGAAAGAACCAAAAGTGGAAGATCCGGATAGCAAACCTTTTAAAATATCGGTTGTAGATGTAAATTTGGATAATATCAATTTTAATTTTAAAGATGATTTCGCCAAAAATGATGTAAAAGTAAAACTGACACATTTTGATACCAAATTCAATAAATTCGAATTGGATAAAATGAATTTTGATATCCCGAATATTAATTTAAACGGATTAAAATTGGTTTTAGATCAGGATGCCGTGGAGAAAATTGCTGAAGTTTCTGTTGAAACGGTTGATACTATTTCGAAGAGAAAAGATTTCAAATTAAAATTAGATAAAATCAGTTTATCAAAAATTGATGTTTCTTATGATAATAAAGACTCAAAATTAGATTCTGGAATTAAACTTGGAAATTTAGATTTAACCGTAAACGAAATTGATTTAAATAAACAGCTTTTAGATTTTAATTCTTTTGAATTAAAAAATCTAAAAGGAAATCTTCGATTAGGCGTAAAAGACAAACAAATGAAAGCGCCGAGTTTAGATTCAACTTCCATCAAGCAAACGGGTTGGAAAGTAAAACTAAACGATGTTGACATACAAAATATCGTTTTCAAATTTGATGATATGCAATCAAAACCAACTCAAAAAGGAATTGATTACAGTCATTTGGATTTGAGTAAATTTAATCTGAAAGGAGAAAAACTTTATTATGGAAACGGTGTAATTTCCGGAAATATAAAATCACTTTCTGCCAATGAAAAAAGAGGTTTGGAGATTCAATCTTTAAAAACTAATTTCTTTTACGGACCAAAAAATGCGTTTTTAGAAAATTTATATGTAAGAACGCCACAAACACTTTTACAAAATAAAATCAAAATAAAATATGCCTCGCTTGACGCCTTAAAAAAGGATTTAGGAAACCTGAGTTTAGATGCTAATTTGAATCAATCGAAAATCGGTTTTAAAGACATTCTGCTTTTTGCGCCCGATTTGCTAAAAACAAATCCGTTTAAAAGTAATCCAAATGCTGTTTTGTATTTGAATACACGTTTGAGCGGAAAAATAAAAGATCTTGATATTCCGCAATTTGAAATGAGCGGAATCGGCACGACAAAAGTTTCCCTTTCGGGGAAAATCACCGGTTTGCCAGATGCTCAAAAAGCCTATTATGATTTGAATATTAAAAAACTTTCAAGCACTTCAAAAGACGTTTATGGTTTTATTCCGGCAGGAACAATTCCGAAAAATATTCAATTGCCATCGCAATTTAATTTGCAGGGAAAATTTAAGGGTTCGGTTCAAAACTTCAAAACCAATCTGGCTTTAAACAGCAGTTTCGGAAATGCAAAGGTCGATGCATTATTTGATCAAAGAATTAAAAAACAAGAGAAATATGATGCAACCGTTTATTTACTGGATTTTGATTTAGGCCAATTAATTAAAAACGATTCGATTGGAAAAATTACGCTTAAAGCGAAAGTAAAAGGCAAAGGTTTGGACCCAAAAACGGCTCAGGCAGAATTGGATGGTTTGGTTCAGAAAGCGGTTTTCAATAAATATACATACAGAGATTTAGCTTTAAAAGGAAATATTCAAAACGGTTCTTTTAATGTGAAATCAGGAATGAACGACCCGAATTTGAACTTTAATTTGGCGGCAAGCGGAAATACGAAAGACAAATATCCATCGATTCAATTAAAATTAAATCTGGATATTGCCGATCTAGAAAAATTGAATCTGCACGCCGGACCAATGAAACTGCGCGGAAATATTGATGCTGACATTGCCAACAGCAACCCGGATTTTTTAAATGGAAAAGTGTTTCTTTCGAACGTTCAGATTTTGCAGGAAGCAGAACCAATCGTTTTGGATTCTGTTCGCATCATTGCTTTTTCAGACGAAAGTCGAAATAATATCAAGATTTCATCACAATTTTTAAAAGCAGAAGTTGACGGAAAATACAAACTGACAACTTTAGCGGCAGCCGTAAAAAAGTCACTTTCAAAATATCTTGATTTACAAAATCCGAAAGTAAACGGAGAATCAGACGAACAAAGATTAGCTTTTACATTAACGGTAGATAACGATCCACTGATTTTTAAATTAATTCCTAAATTAACGGGTTTAGAGCCAATTAAAATTACAGGAAAATACAACAACGTAACCGATTCTTTAGAAATAAAAGGAACGATTCCAAGAATTGTGTACAACAATAACACCATCGCCGACGGGAAAATAAATATTGAAGCCAAAGAAAATGCTTTAGAATATCAAATTTCTGTCGCAACAATTGAAAGCGGTTCGATGAAAATTCCGTTTACTAGCTTATCGGGAAATGTTCAGAATAACATTTTGACTTATGCACTTGAAGTTCAGGACGCAAAAGAAAAACAACAGTACTATATTGCCGGAAATTTAAATCGCGATGATAGTAAAAACATTTTTAAAATTGATGCTGAAAATTTCGTTTTAAATTATGATAAATGGAATATCGATCCTGAAAATGCAGTTGAATTTGGAGGAAAACGTCTTTATATAGATAAATTTTATTTGGATAATGCCGGAAACGAATTAAAAATCCAATCACAGGGAACGCAGGATAATGCGCCATTGCAGGTCGATTTTGTAAACTTCAAAATCGAAACCATTTTAAATATGGTGAAAAAAGATGAAATGTTAATGCAGGGATTGATCAACGGAAATGCCGTTGTTGAAAACGTAATGACAAGTCCAACTTTTACTTCGGATATAAAAATTACTGATTTTGCTTTTAAAGAGGAACCTGTGGGAGATCTTGAAATAAAAGTTGACAATAAAACCAGTAATATTCTGGCTGCAAATGTCAATTTAACGGGACAGGACAATGATCTGAAACTGACAGGAAATTATACAATAAACGACGGGAATTTAGATTTTAACGTGGATATGAATAAACTGAATATCAAAAGTATTCAGGGATTCACAATGGGAAATATCACTGAAGGAAAAGGCTATTTATCAGGAAATTTTAAAATTACAGGAAATGCTTCTGCTCCTAAAATTGGTGGAGAATTAAACTTTAACGATACCGCTTTTAGAGTTACGCAGCTAAACTCTTATTTCAAAACAGATCAGGAAAAGATCACTTTTTCAAATGATGTGATTTCGTTTGATAAGTTTACGCTTATTGATGAAAATGACAACGAATTATCATTAGACGGAACAATTCAATCGCCTGATTTTAGAAAATACAATTTCGGTTTAACCGTTGTTGCCAACGATTTTAGAGCGATTCACTCAAAAGCGGCAGACAATGATTTGTTTTACGGCGATTTATTTTTAGATACCAAATTAAATGTAAAAGGAACGCTTGAAAGCCCTGTGATTAATGGAAATATAAAGATCAATAAAGAAACAAAATTCTCTGTTGTTTTACCGCAATCAGATCCTTCAATTGCTGACAGAGAAGGAATTGTAGAATTTGTTAATGAAGATAATCTCTATCTCAAACAAACCGCAGAAATGCAGGAAAAACTCAACCAGTCTGAGTTAAAAGGAATGGATGTAAGCGTTGATATTACGATCGATAAAGAAGCTGAATTGACTTTGGTAATTGATAAAGGAAACGGAGATTATTTAAATCTTAAAGGTGAAGCACAACTTACAGGCGGTATTGATCCATCTGGAAAAACAACTTTAACAGGGAAATATGAATTTACAGACGGAGCGTATGAAATGAATTTCAATATGATCCGTAGAAAATTTAATATTCAAAAAGGAAGTTCGATAACCTGGAATGGCGAACCAACAATGGCAACTTTAAATATCACGGCGATCTATAAAGTAGAAACCGCTCCAATTGATTTGCTTGGAAACCAATTAGGATCAGTTAGTTCAACAGTTAAAAACACCTACAAACAGAAAATTCCGTTTGAGACACATTTAAAAATGAAAGGCGAATTATTGAAACCCGAAATTAGTTTTGATATTGTTCTGCCAGACGGAAATTATGATGTTTCATCTGATATTGTTTCGGCTTCTCAGGCAAAACTGGAACAGCTTAGACAAGAACCGGCAGAACTAAACAAACAGGTTTTTGCACTTTTATTATTGAACCGATTTATTGGCGAAAATCCATTTGCCAGCGAAAGTGGAGGAACAAGTGCCGAATCTTTGGCGAGACAAAGTGTGAGCAAAATTCTTTCGCAACAATTAAATGATCTTGCCGGTGAATTAATTAAAGGTGTTGAATTAGAATTTGACCTTGAATCTACAGACGATTACACTACCGGAACAAGAGAAAACAGAACTGATTTGAACGTTGGAGTTTCTAAAAAGCTTTTGGATGACCGATTAAAAGTGACCGTAGGAAGCAGTTTTGGAGTCGAAGGCCAGGAACGCGCGAACGAAGAAAGTACCAATATTGCGGGAGATGTCGCATTAGATTATCAGCTTACAAAAGACGGACGATACATGGTTCGTGCGTATCGAAAAAATGAATATCAGGTTGCCGTAGAAGGGCAGGTTATAGAAACCGGAGTTGCTTTTATTATCACAATGAGTTATAATAAATTTCGCGAACTTTTTCATCGTTCTGCAGAAGAAAAGGAAATGATTAAAGAAGAGAAACTTCGTAAAGAAAAAAAGAAACAGAAGGAAAAAGAAGAAAAAGAGAAAGAAGAGAATCAGGAGAATGACCAAATTGAAGGAAATGAGCAAAAAACATAGTCATATTAAATATATAAAATATTTGATGCTGCTGGTATCCTTGTTTTTTGTTTTTGGATGCAGCAACACAAAATATTTGCCCGAAGGTGATTTATTATACACAGGAGCTTCTGTTGAGGTAAAGGATTCTGTGATTAAAAAGAAACAAAGAAAAGAACTTGAAAAAGAGTTAGAAGATTTATTACGCCCGAAACCCAACAAGCAATTTTTAGGATTAAGACCTAAATTATGGATTTATAATATTGCAGGAGAACCTAAAAAAGACAAAGGAATACGCTATTGGCTGCGAAATAAAGTGGGAGAAGAGCCGGTACTTTTCAGTAAAGTCGATTTAGATTATAATGCGTCAGTATTAAGAAATTATACCGAAAACCGTGGCTATTTTAAAACACGAGTAAGTGCAGATTCTACAGCTAAAAATAAAAGAGCAACAGCAGAATATACTGTTATACCCAAAAAACAGTATATCATTAAAAGTGTGACTTTTCCGGATGATTCCTTAAAAATGTCAAAAATAATTGGAAGATCAAGCCGAAGAAGTTTATTAAAAGTAGGCAGGCCCTATGATTTAGACGTCATTAAATCTGAACGCGAGCGTATCGATGCCAGACTAAAAGAAAAAGGATATTATTACTTTAATCCCGATTATATTTTGGCTCAGGTTGACAGCAGTAAAGGCGATCACGAGGTGAAAATTAAACTGGTAATAAAACCCGATGCCCCGCCAAAAGCACTTACAGCGTATAAAATTGGTAAAATTGTGGTGTATCCCAATTTTTCAATTTCAAAAGACAGTATAAAATACACTCAAAAAGACATAACGCAATACAATGATTTTACAATAATTGATACGGCAAACACTTTCAATCCGAGGGTTTTTGACAGAACTATTTATTTTAAAAAAGGGGATCTTTATAACAGAAAAGACCATAATTTAACCTTAAACCGATTTGTAAATCTGGGAACATTTAATTTTGTAAAAAATGAATTCAGGCAATCAGATAGTTTGCCAAATACGTTAGATTCGTATTACTATTTAACGCTTTTGCCTAAAAAGTTTATTCGTGTTGAGGTTTTAGGAAAAACAAATTCGGCCAGTTATACCGGAACAGAAGTCAACGTAAACTGGAATAACAGGAACTTATTTCGAGGTGCAGAATTGCTTACGGTTTCTGTTTTTGGAGGTGCCGACTTTCAGCTTTCAGGAGCCAACAACGGAAAAAATATCTATAAACTCGGAGCAGAAACCAGTTTAACGTGGCCAAGATTTATTGTGCCTTTTAAGAAAATTGCCGGTTCAAGTGAATTTGTGCCAAGAACCAAAGCGACACTTCGATACGAATTTCAAAACAGAACACAGCTTTATGCACTCAATTCTTTTAATGCTTCTTTTGGTTATTTATGGAAAGAAAATGTTAGAAAAGAACACCAATTAAATGTTTTGGATGTTACATATGTAAGTCCGAATAATGTTACGGACGAATATTTACAGGATATTGAAGAAGATCCTGCACTTGGAAAAGTGATCGAAAAACAATTAATTTTTGGTCCAACTTATCAATATACATACACCAATACGATGCAAAAACGTAAAAAAAATACGTTTTATTTTAACGGAGAATTAGATCTGGCGGGAAACGTAACAGGTTTGGTAACCGGAGCTAATGTCAAAGAAGGAAATCAGAAGAATATTTTTGATGTTCCGTTTAGCCAATATGTAAAAATCCGTGCTGATTTCAGGCATTATTTGAAATTAAGTAAAGAAAGCGAATGGGCAAGCAGAATTATTGTTGGTCTGGGAATTCCGTATGGAAATTCTCTTTCATTGCCAACATCAAAACAGTTTGTCGTGGGAGGAACAAATAGTATTCGTGCGTTCAGGGCAAGATCGCTTGGACCGGGAAGTTATATGAACGTACCAACTGTAAATGATTATCTGCCGGATCAATCTGGAGATTTAAAATTAGAATTCAGTACAGAATATCGCGCGAAACTTTTTAGCATCGTGCGAGGCGCATTGTTTGTTGATGCCGGAAATATTTGGCTGATGAATGAAGACTCCAATAAACCCGGAGCTAAATTTTCTAAAGATTTCATGAAGGAAATTGCCGTTGGAGCAGGAGCAGGATTGCGCTTCGATTTGTCGTTCCTGATTTTAAGAACCGATTTGGCATTTCCGTTAAGAAAACCATATTTACCAGAAAATGAGCGTTGGGTAATAAAAGATATTGACTTTGGAAGCGGTTCGTGGAGAAAAGAAAACCTGATTTTGAATATTGCGATTGGATATCCGTTTTAGCCACGAATTTCACGAATTGGCACGAATTAATATGAGTTTAAATTACTTTCACTAATTTCAAAATTTGAATTTAATATGCACAAACTATAATTAGTGAAAATTTGTGGCAAACTTAAATTATTGCAATTCGTGGCAAACTTTACTTCACATTTTGTAAATTGCTCTAATAAATTAATGGAATGCAAAATATACTCAAAAGGATTTTACTTATAGCTTTAATTGTATTGGCAATTGCGCTTGCTTTTAAATATTGTGAATTCAAAAAAGAAGACGATTCTACAATTGATTACAATACCAATCTAATTCAGCAGCAAATTCTTAACGTTGGAAAATTGGTTGTTACCGAAGGACATTTCTCTGAAGTTATCACCTATAAAAATCAACAGAAGTATTTAATGGATATGGTTTCCTTTGAAAAAAAGGCTCTTGTTGTGGTAAATGCAAATGTAACTGTAGCCTACGATTTGCATAAAATGAAATACGATATCGACGAAAAAAATAAAACCATTACGATTTTAAATATTCCCAAAGAAGAAATTACGATCAATCCCGATATTCAGTTTTATGATGTTGAGCAAAGCAAACTGAATCCTTTTACGGGAGATGATTACAACAAAATCAATAAATCGGTAAAAGCGAATTTGAAGAAAAAAATCGATAAATCATCCCTAAAAACAAACGCCCAAAACAGATTAATCAGCGAATTATCTAAAATACTGATTTTGACAAACTCTATGGGTTGGAAATTACAATATAACGGAAAAGCAATAGAATCTGACACGGATTTTAATGAAGATTTGAAATTGTAGAGAAAAGGTTCAAAGGTTCAAAGGATCAGAGGGGCAAAGGGGCAAAGGCTCTAGTAATGTAATTTAATCGTACTGTCATTTCGACGGAGGAGAAATCTCCGTAAGTAACTCTGTTCCTATTTTTGCCAATCTTTGTCGAGTTTCTTGCGGAGATTTCTCCTCCGTCGAAATGACAAGATTGTAGAAAAACTTTGCGCCTTAGTGCCTTCGCGGCAAAAATTAGTGCCTTTGCGGCAAAGAACTATCAAAAATCAAATCCAATCCGCCAGCAATTAAATGTGCGACTTCAGGACGTTTTTCTTTTAGTTGATCCAAATAAACCAAGACTTCCTGCAAAAGTTGTTTTTCTTCAGAATCTTTTAAAAGTTCCGCAATTTCGACAGAAAGCAACCAATCATTGTGGTGATTACTTTTTAGTTTTTCAAAAACAGATTTCAGTTCAGATTTAGAATCTTTGTTTTCTCTAATCATTCGAACCGTTTGATACAAAACTTCTAAATCATCACGTTCGTCTGTATGTTTGGCTTTAATAGTAGTTGTTTTTGGAACAGAATTAATCAAATCAAAACTATTCACATCGGCTGGACCGGAAAAAGCCGAAACCACCTTTTTACCAATCGCCATATCATAATTTCCCCATTCTGGCTGAAACAAAATAGTGTCGCCATGCGTTACGGTACAATTTCTAAAACTGATTAAGATAATTTCTCCGTGTAAGTTTCTGGAACCTGTAATAATTTCACCTTCAACAATAATATTGCCTTCAAATTCTAACTTTACAGTTTCGTTTTCGACAATACTGTAAGCCTGTAAATCCTTCGGGCTCATATCTTCAATTGCTAAATTGAATCCTTTTAATTTTCCAATCGGACTTCCAAATCCTTCTGGATGCGTTAAAGTTCCGTGACCAACTAGTTCTTTTTCACGGTAAGATAAAGCAGTTTTTCCAGTTGTCTGAATGTAAACCGGTTTTCCTTCTTCTTCCAAAACATTGGTAAAAACACCCGAAATTTGCAAACCGGTACTCAATTCAATTGTTCCTAAAGCATTTGAGTGAATCAGTTTTTTAATTCCAGAAATTCCTCCCGTTCGTAAAGCCATTTTATTGGCAAATTCTTCCAGAATCAAACTCAAATAAGAGAAATTCGGCGTCACATAAAGTTGAGGTTGCAGTTGCGTGATATCAAAATTTTGATTTGCAGCCGAAATATCATAAGGGATTTTCTTCACATTATCTGTCATACACCAGGCACTTTCTCCGATAGACGAAAGCAATCCGGCTCCATATATTTTTGGATTTTCGACAGTTCCAATCAAACCATATTCTACTGTCCACCAATGTAAATTACGAATTTGGGCCATTTCAGATAATTCGCCCATATTATTTTGCAAATCGGCAACTGCTTTTTCGGCTTCGTCGATTTTGTCTTGTGGAGTATCTTCGGCTTCTTTCAAAATAGAAAGCAAACGAATCGCTTCATACATTTGATAATCTTTGTGAGATGAAATTGCTTTGCATCCAATTTCACCAAAACGGCGCAAATATTCTGCATATTCAGGATTTGCAATAATAGGAGCGTGGCCGGCACCTTCGTGAATAATATCCGGTGCAGGTGTATATTCAATATGTTCTAATTGACGAATATCTGAAGCAATAACCAAAACGTTATAAGCCTGAAATTCCATGAATGCATTTGGTGGAATAAATCCATCAACAGCAACTGCAGCCCAGCCTATTTCGGTCAGGATTCTGTTCATGCCGTACATGCTTGGAATAGAATCAATTTCGATTCCGGTTTTTTTCAAACCATCCAAATAAGAATGATGGGCAACTTTCGATAAATAATCTACGTTTTTGCGCATTACATAGCGCCAAACTGCCTGATTAATTGGCGTATAATCGCTATAATCCTGCGGTTTGATGAATTGCTTTAAATGTTTTGGCAATCTTTCTAATAACGGATTTGTTTCTATAGATGCATTCATTTTCGAAAACGTTGTAGATTAAGAATGTAAAATTACGAATTTAGCTCGCTAATTTTTGCTGTTTATCACAATATTTTTATTCGAATGTAACTTTTATTGCATTTTTATTGATTTTGAAGACAAATGAAATTAGCAGTCATTATTTTCATAATTCACTTTCTCTAGTGTTTTTTCATATTTTTCGATTTCCTTTTTTGTCATCGAAGCTTCTTTTACATCAATTTTCAATTGTTTTTTTGTGTCGGGACTAATCCATAAACCAGTAAAAGTATTTCCGGTTTTCTTTAAAATCATTACACCGCTAAAACCGTGTTCGACAAAAACGAATTGATTTTCGATTTTGACATTCTGAGTAATGTTTAACTGAATCCAGCTTCCTGATTTGTCATAACGATACATGGCAGTATACATTAGATCTGCCGTGCAAGGATTTTCTTCTGTTTTAATATAAAATGTTACAGGAATTTTTGCGTCAACAGTACCTTTGTACAAATTAAAAATAGGGGCTGTTTGTGCATTTAAATGATTTAAAAAGGAAAAGCAGATTATAAAAAACAAAATTGTCTTTTTCATGATTAAGAATTGGGTTTGTTTTGATTTTTAACAGCAATTTGCTAATCAAATTTATTTAATAAAAACGGTAATCCAAATCTAATTTTTGATTTACTTTTTTAACTCATTTTCGGCATTTCTGAAATAATCGATTTTGTGATTGAACATATAAGCCATATTTGTTGCTCTCATTTTGGCTTCTTCTGTAATTGGTCCGGAAAATTGAGAATCAATTGTAGTATTAAAAATTTGAATCCAGCGGTCAAAATGTGTTTTATCTACCGGTAATTGCTTATGTGGCGGGAAAGGAGTTCCTGAATAAGCGCGAACATCAAATAAAATCGTTTGCCAAAAACCATACATTTTTTGCAAATGTACAGGCCACCGATCTTGTAATCTATCATTAAAAATGGGTCCCAAAAGTTCATCCTTTCTAATGTTATCATAAAAGGAATCGACCATTAATTTTATGTCTTCTATGTTTGAAATATCTTTAAGAGTTGCCATGTTTTCTATTATAAAATGAACTACAAAAATACGATATCTACTGATTTATAATTTCTGATATTTATCATTTGCATAATATTATTTTGTCAAACACAAGATAAAATAATGATTGGCAGCTTAGAAAATATAGAGTTTTTACGATGATTTTATCATTTTATGATTATTTGAATTCTAAAAGTAAGGTTTTTTATGCTTTTATTTTAATTAAAGTATTTAAAATCAATTATTTGTAAAATTTACAGATAAGTTTTTGTAAGGTTTGAATTTCAAAATGATGTGTATTTGTAATGTAGGAAAAATATCATTTTAATTAAAAATATCATAATATTGATATGAATTAATAAAATTAATCTTAAAAAATAAGAAAAATTTAATTATCTAAAACCTCAAAACTATGAACAAAATTACCCAAAAACCACAAAACCGAATGAATTTGATGCTCTTGTTTTGCATTATTATGACTTCGATAATTAGTATGCACGCACAGACCGTTACGCCGTGGATCACTTCAGGCGACCAAACGAAATTATTACAACAACAATCTACTGTAAGTTTCGGAACAAATTCAGGCTCAAATCCTTCAACGGTTACTGTAAATCCATCAACAACTTATCAAATTATGGATGGGTTTGGTTACACACTTACTGAAGGAAGCTGTGAAGTAATTAGTGGAATGGCAGCCACACAGCAAAATCAATTATTAAATGATTTGTATAATCCCACTACAGGATTAAACGCAAGCGTAGTTCGTATTAGTATAGGAGCTTCAGATTTAAGCAGTTCTTCTTATAGTTACAACGAAACTTCGGGCGATGTAAATATGAATAATTTTAGTCTTAACGGACCGGATTTAACGTATTTGGTTCCCATTATAAAAAAGATAAAATTAATTAATCCGAACATTAAAATACTAGCAACTCCGTGGTCGGCTCCGCGTTGGATGAAAACCAATAATTCCTGGGTTGGAGGAAGTCTGCAAACACAATATTATGCAGCGTATGCCAGATATTTTGTAAAATATTTTGATGCAATGCAGGCGCAGGGAATTTCAATTTGGGGAATTACGCCTCAAAACGAACCTGAAAATCCAAATAACGAACCAAGTATGCTGATGAATTCTACAGAACAAAAGAATTTTATTAATCAACAACTTGGTCCGCAAATGGCAGCGGCTGGTTACGGAAACATAAAAATTATTGCTTTTGATCATAATTGTGACAATACAGCTTATCCTATTGATGTATTAAATAATAGCGGTTATGTTGATGGAGCGGCATTTCATTTATATTTAGGAAATATTTCGGCAATGTCAACAGTACGAAATGCAACCAATAAAAACGTATATTTTACAGAGCAATACACAGGATCGGGAGGAAGTTTTAGCGGAGATTTTGGCTGGCACATGCAAAATGTTGTGATTGGAAGTACAAACAATTGGTCAAAAACAGTTTTGGAATGGAATGCAGCAAATAACTCAGCATTGGGACCAAGAACTCCGGGTGGATGTTCAACTTGTTTAGGTGCAATTACAGTAAACAATAGTACAAGTTATACTAAAAATGTAGCGTATTATATTATTGGTCAAATTTCAAAATTTGTAAAACCGGGCGCTTTACGAATTAATTCTTCAAGTACAAATAGTAGTATTTTTTCGGTTGGATTTAAAAATCCTGACGGATCAATTTCACTTGTCGTTTATAATTCAGGTGGATCAAATACAATAAAAGTGGTTTCAGGATCATCTGCATTTAATTATACTGTTCCAGCTTCATCAGCAGTTACATTCAATTGGGGCGCAGGAACACCGCCTGTTACAGGTTTGCCTGGCTATTACAATATTATTTCAAGAAATAGTAATAAAGGTTTAGATGTTGCCGATAATGCCACAACAAGCGGAAGCCGCATTCAGCAATATGATATTACAAATGGCGGAGGAAATAATCAGCGTTGGAAATTTGTTCCTGACGGAAGCGGAAATTATTACATCATTGTAAAATCTACAGGACTGTATCTTGCAGTTGAAAATAACGGAACTGCAGACGGATTAAAAGTACAGCAAAGAAGTGCGTCAACTTCTAATGAGTTTAAATGGACAGTTACAAGTCTTGGAGGAGGTTATTACAAAATCATCAATTTAAATAGCGGAAAATCTCTTGATGTAGAAAATGTTTCTACTGCCAACGGAGCCAATATTCAGGTTTGGAGTTATACTGGCGGATTAAACCAACAATGGCAATTGGTGCAGGTGGAATCTACGGCTAAAATGTCTGCTATTGAAGAAGTTAATTCTCAATCTGATTTGTCTATTTACATCAATTCGACGAATGATTATTTAAAAATAAACACACCAAATTCTGGTTCTGGCGCGGTTGAGATTTATTCAGTTACAGGTCAAAATCTTTTAAAAAGAAATGTTGATTTTGTAAATGGAAATGAGGCTGAAATTGAAATTTCAAAATTACCAAAAGGACTTTACATTGTAAAAGTGACTGACAGTAAAGGTTCTTATTCTAAAAAAGTTGTAAAACAATAATTTTTAAATTTCTGAATTCAATTAGTAATTTTATATTGAGTTTAAAGGCTGTCTGATAGTAATTTCAGGCAGCCTTTTGTTTTTTACCCAATTAATTGTGTAAACAAATCCTGATTGTCATTCAAATATTGAAATTCAAATCCGTTTTTGGTCATATTTAGTTTAATATTGAGAATGTCTTTTTTCTTTTTTAATTCTAAACCAACAACTACAGAACCTACTTCGCGATTGTTTTTTTTATGAAATTGAAAATAAGTAATGTCGTCATCAGGACCTAAAATGTTGTTTACAAATTCTTTCAAAGCGCCCGGACGTTGCGGAAACTGAATCATAAAATAATGCATTAAACCTTCGTAAAGTAAAGAGCGCTCTTTTATTTCGGCAGTTCTTTCAATATCATTATTACTTCCGCTTACCACGCAAACTACTGTTTTTCCTTTTATCTTATCCTTATAAAAGTCTAAGGCAGCAATTGTTAAAGCTCCTGCAGGTTCTACCACCATTGCTTCTTCATTATACAAACGTAAAATTGTCGTGCACACTTTTCCTTCGGGAACCAAAACAATGTCGTCTAAATTATCACGGCAAATTTCAAAAGTCAGGTCGCCCACTTGTTTTACAGCAGCACCATCCACAAATTTATCGATTGTAATTAAAGGTGTATTTTTATTTTCTTCAATAGAAGTTTTCATTGAAGGAGCACCTTGTGGCTCAACTCCGATAATTTTTGTATTCGGACTAAAATGTTTGAAAACTTCAGATAAACCAGAAGCAAGTCCGCCACCGCCTATCGGAACAAAAACATAGTCGATAGGATCTTTGTATGTTTCCAAAATTTCTAAACCAACCGTTCCCTGACCCGCAATAACTTTTAGATCATCAAAAGGATGAATAAATGTTTTATGATTTTTAATAGCATCTGCCGTTGCCGAAGCATAAGCGTCATCAAAAGTATCTCCGATAAGCACAATTTCTACAAACGACTTTCCGAATAATTGTACCTGTTTTACTTTTTGTTTGGAAGTAGTTTTTGGCATGTAAATTTTGCCTTTTATCTGCAGTAAATTACAGGAATAAGCAACGCCCTGCGCGTGATTTCCTGCACTGGCACAAACAATTCCGGTTGCTTTTTCGGAATCTTTTAACGAAGAAATTTTGTTGTAAGCACCCCGAATTTTATACGAACGAACAATTTGCAAATCTTCTCTTTTTAATAAAATAGTTGATTTAAATTCGTCTGAAAGATTTAAATTTTGAGTGAGTGGAGTAGCGGCAATTACATTTTCTAGCTGCTTTTTCGCATTGAGTACTTCGTTAAATAGATTCATATTGCTTTGTTTTTTTGCCACGAATTCCACGAATTTTCTCTAATTTTTATCAGCCGGAAGCTAAAATATTAATTCGTGCTAATTCGTGAAATTCGTGGCCATTTTAAAATCATTAAATAAAAAAACCTCCCGATTGGGAGGTTTCATAAATTGTATTTGTTTACTTTTTTTATGTAACACCTCGCCATCATTGCTGAATTGCAATAATGCTGATAATAGCGATAATAATGTTACTAAAGTTTGTCATTTTTGTTTTGTCTGAATAACAAATGTATTAATTATTTTTTGAAATTGACTCAATCTCAATTTTTAGTTTAGTAAAATCTGAAAACTAAAACTGAAAACTGCGACTTAAAAACTTACTTCTTAACAGGTGGATATTGAGCCAAAACCTTGCTTACAATTTCTTGTATTCTGGCATCTTTTTTATCAATGTTTTTAGTTAAGGTCCCAATTCCTTCACCTTGCCAGATCATTTCTTTCTTTTTGGCATCGATTAAATCGATAAATAAGGTTCCTTCTGTAGAGGTAGAAACTGTAGTTTGGTTTCCTCCATACATCATGTAAGGATTCCAACCCCAGCCCCAGCCGTAACCCCAGCCAGCGCTAAACTGGTTTACATTTACTTGCTCTCTTGATTTAGTAAAAATATTTACTAATAAATCAGGGTTCTCGCTTTTGGTAAAACCTTTTGCCTGCATTTCAGTATCTATTGCGTGGAGAATTCGTCTTTTATCCAAATCAGAAATTTCAACCTTGTCAATTCCGGGCTTAAAAAAAGCATACGTTTTATAAGGTGCAAAATCTACGTTTTTGTCGTAATCAGAATAAACACTAACAGTGCTGCAGGAGGCTAATATTAAAAGCAAAAAAACGGGTACTAATTTGAATGTTTTCATATTTATAAAAATTTATTTGTTCTCAATTTTCTCTTCTTAAAAGTACACTTTAAATTGTCAGGCTGAGCGAAGTCGAAGCCTTTTCCCCCATGGTGTCTTCGACTTCTCTCAGGATGACATTAATTATCTAAAATAAACTTTCGTCTACGATATTAGGCAAAGTTACTTTTAATAAAGGCTGAACATCCATCGCTCTTTTTATAGCAAAAATAGCTTCGTCATTTCGTGCCCAGCTTCGTCTTGAAATTCCGTTATTAACATCCCAGAAAAGCATTGATGCTAAACGCTTTGAAGCCTCTTTAGAACCATCAAGAACCATACCAAATCCGCCGTTTATAACCTCTCCCCAGCCAACTCCGCCACCGTTATGAATCGATACCCAGGTTGCACCTCTAAAGCTGTCGCCAATCACATTTTGAATCGCCATATCGGCCGTAAAACGAGAACCGTCATAAATGTTAGAAGTCTCTCTGTAAGGAGAATCTGTTCCGGAAACGTCGTGGTGATCGCGGCCTAAAACAACAGTTCCGATTTCGCCTTTTGCAATCGCCTGATTAAAAGCTTCGGCAATTTTAATTCTTCCTTCAGCATCAGCATACAGAATTCTGGCTTGAGAACCCACAACCAATTTATTTTCCTGAGCGCCTTTGATCCATTTAATGTTATCCTGCATTTGCTGCTGAATTTCATTTGGAGCTGTTTTCGCTAATTCTTCTAAAACCTGACTTGCAATAGTATCCGTTTTTTGTAAATCTTCTGGTTTTCCAGAAGTACAAACCCATCTAAAAGGTCCAAAACCATAATCAAAACACATTGGTCCCATAATATCCTGAACGTAACTCGGATATTTAAAATCGATATTATTCTCTGCCATTACATCAGCACCGGCGCGAGAAGCTTCTAATAAAAAGGCATTTCCATAATCAAAAAAGTACGTTCCTTTTGCGGTATGTTTGTTGATTGCTTTCGCTTGACGACGCAACGATTCCTGAACTTTTTCTTTGAATAAATCAGGATTATTGGCCATCATTTCATTGGCTTCTTCAAAAGAAATTCCAACAGGATAATAACCTCCGGCCCATGGATTATGAAGTGAAGTCTGATCTGAGCCCAAATCAATTTTGATATTTTCTTTATCAAAACATTCCCAAACATCAACCACATTTCCTAAATAAGCAATCGAAACGACTTCTTTATTGGCTTTCGCCGAATTTACTCTTTTGACTAATTCTTCTGTTGAAGTTACGATTTCATTGATCCAGCCTTGTTCGTGACGAATTTTGGTAATCTTCGGATTTACTTCGGCGCAGACCGTAATACAACCCGCAATATTTCCAGCTTTTGGCTGAGCGCCAGACATTCCGCCAAGACCAGAAGTCACAAAAAGATTTCCTTCAGGATTTAGTTTTATTTTTCTGAAACCATTCAAAACCGTAATCGTAGTTCCGTGTACAATTCCCTGTGGGCCAATGTACATATAACTTCCCGCGGTCATTTGTCCGTATTGTGAAACGCCCAAAGCATTCATTTTTTCCCAATCATCCGGTTTTGAATAATTTGGAATCACCATTCCGTTTGTAACTACAACTCTTGGCGCTTCAGTGTGCGAAGGAAATAATCCCATCGGATGTCCTGAATACATGGTTAAAGTCTGCTCGTCTGTCATTTCAGACAAATATTGCATCGTCAATATATATTGTGCCCAGTTCTGGAAAACAGCTCCATTTCCGCCATATGTAATTAACTCGTGTGGATGCTGCGCCACGGCATAATCCAGATTGTTCTGAATCATGTGCATAATCGCTTTTGCCTGTAACGATTTCCCCGGATATTCGTCAATTGGTCTTGCATACATTCTGTAATCAGGGCGAAGGCGATACATATAGATACGTCCGTATTTTTCTAATTCTTCTGAAAATTCTTTGATTAATTCAGCGTGATGTTTGGCTTCAAAATAACGTAAAGCATTTTTTAAAGCCAGTTTTTTTTCTTCTGCCGAAAGAATTTCTTTTCGTTTTGGAGCATGATTAATCGCTAAGTCGTATTCTTTTTTTGGAGGTAATATCGATGGAATTCCCTGTTGTATTTGTTCTTTGAAAGTCATTTTTTTAGATGCTGAGTTGCTAAGGTTCTAAGTTGCTAAGATATTTTAGCTAGATTAACAACAGATTAATTTTTTGTTTTTTAAATTATGTTTCCTCGCTGGGGCTTAAATTTTAGATTTTAGATTTTAGATTTTTGTAAAACGTAAAATTCAACATCTGAAATTATTATGTTTAATTATATCGCTCCGCTGGAGCTCAAAATCGTGAGAATGTTTTATTCTATAAATATGCCACTCCTAACGGAGTTTTTCAGCCTTGGAAAGGCGTTATATTTATAGAAAATAAATATATGAGTTACAAAAGCTCCATCGGAGCGAAATATCTATAATGTAAATTCAATCTGAAATAATTATCTAATTATCAAATTGGCACATTCTCTAATTAAAAAGCTAGGGATAACGAATATCCGACCTGTGATAGGATTTGTGGATTTTAATCCTAAATTTTCGTGAGCGAATATCCATGTATAATTTTAGATTTTAGATTTGTGATTTTAGATTGTAATTTGGAATTTTTAAAAATTGGAATTTTATTTGTAATTATCTAATTATCACATTGACACATTTTCTAATTAGACTTCCTGATTTGTCCTGTATTTTTATCAAACCCGTACGGACAATGTCGACAACCACTTTTGCAGCAATAACCTCGTTTTAAATGGTGTTTTTCGGTAAAGCATTTGTAACCTTCGGGGGTATAGTAAAAATCTTCGCCTTCGATTAATTTATTTTCATTACTTTGCTCTTTCATAATCTGCTTCGGTCGTATTTTTATTTCTTCAAAAATCAAAAATAAATAATTGATTGTGATTTTAATGAAATCTCATAATTTTATATCCACAAATTTATAAACTTTACAGCTAATGTTTCTGATTGTTGCTAAATATTTAATTCCGAAAGGATATCGCGGAATGGCTGTGTTTCCGTTTGTATTGATGAAATATGATTTGGATAAAGTAAATAAGATTTTTGTGAACCATGAAAAGATTCATTTAAAACAACAAAAAGAAATGCTGATTCTGCCTTTTTTCATTTGGTATTTCCTGGAATATTTATTCCGTTTAATTCAGTATAAAAATAGGGATTTGGCTTACCGAAATATTAGTTTTGAAAGAGAAGCTTACGCGAAAGAAACCGATTTTGACTATTTGAAAAACCGATCTTTTTTTCAGTTTCTAAAATATATCAAATTAAAATAAATCCATTTTGAACCAAAATATCAATATCAATTTTCCTAACGATATTTCTTTGACAATAAAGCGCGAAGACTTAAATCATCCGTTTATTTCGGGGAATAAATTGCGAAAACTAAAATACAATTTACTTCAGGCGAAAGCCGAAAATAAAACCACTTTACTGACTTTTGGCGGTGCTTTTTCGAATCATATTGCGGCTGTTGCGTATGCGGGAAAAGAGCAGGGTTTTAAAACTATCGGAGTTATTCGCGGAGATGAACTTTTGGACAAAATAGAAGAAAATCCAACCCTGAAATTTGCTCAGGAAAACGGAATGAAATTTGAGTTTGTTTCCAGAGAAGATTATCGAAATAAAAGTGAAATTTCTTTTATAGAAAAATTAAAAGAGAAGTTTGGCGATTTTTATTTAGTTCCCGAAGGTGGAACAAATGAACTCGCTGTAAAAGGCTGTGAAGAGATTTTGACAGCTGAAGATGCAGCTTTTAATTATGTTTGCTGCGCGGTTGGAACGGGCGGAACAATTTCGGGATTAATAAATAGTGCATTGCCAAATCAGAAAATTTTAGGGTTTCCGGCGTTAAAAGGTGACTTTTTAATCGATGAAATTCGTATTTTTGCAAAAAAAGATAACTGGGAATTAATTTCTGACTATCATTTTGGAGGTTATGGCAAGATAAATTTAGAATTAATTGAATTTATTAATGCTTTTTTTGATGAAAATAAAGTGCCCTTAGATCCAATTTATACAGGAAAGATGTTTTTTGGCGTTATAGATTTAATCTCTAAAAAATATTTTCCTCCGCATTCAAAAATTTTACTCATTCATACAGGCGGATTGCAGGGAATTGAAGGTATGAATTTAAAATTGAAGCAGAAGAAATTACCAATACTCAAAACGAATGTTTAAAAAAATTATAATACTCTTCATCATTGCGACTTTGGCAAGTTGTTCGTCGAGCAAACCGGCGATTGCAACAACTAAAAAAGCAGCGGCAGTGCAGAAACCGAGAGTCGCGACGACTAAAAAAACGACCAATTCTAGACCAACTGTAAAAAAATATCCATCAACAAACAATACAACTGAGGTTATTCAGTCTACTTCAAAAACAGTTGTAACCAGCAATGTAATTACAGATTATGTTTTGCAATACAAAGATATTGCAATGGGAAATATGCAGAAATACGGCATTCCGGCAAGTATTATTCTGGCACAGGGAATTTTAGAATCGGGAGCCGGGAAAGGCGATTTAGCTATGGAAGCGAATAACCATTTCGGAATAAAATGCCATAAAGACTGGCTAGGAGAAAGTGTTCGACATGATGATGATTCGTCTCAGGAATGTTTCAGGAAATATACAGAAGCTTCAGAATCTTATAAAGACCATGCTTTGTTTTTGGTTGGCAAAAACAGGTACGCCACTTTATTTACTTACGAAAAAGACGATTACAAAGCCTGGGCAAAAGGTTTAAGAGCCGCAGGTTACGCAACAGATCCCAATTATCCGGACAAATTAATAAGTTATATCGAGCGATATAATCTGCATCAATACGATTGTCTGGTAACAGGAAAAGCCTACACAGCGATTAATAAATCAAATCCTGTTAGAAGTTCATCTTCTGTTTCGAATTCTGACCCAAAAATAAATATGAACTCATACGATCCCAATTTATATGAAGTTCAAAAAGGAGATACGTTGTATTCCATTTCAAAAAAATTCAACTTATTGGTTGATGATTTAAAGCAAAAGAATAATTTAACAGATAATGCAATTTCGATAGGGCAAAGGTTGAAGGTTAAGTAAATTTTCAGGCTAGTTTTGAAATAATCTAAAATCAAAAATAAGTTTTCAGTTTACAATCTAAACTCTAAAATCAAAAATAAAAAAATGATCTATAAAAGAAGTAGTCAGCTTTTTGCTGAAGCAGAAAAAGTAATTCCGGGAGGAGTAAATTCGCCAGTTCGTGCTTTTAAAGCGGTTGGAGGAACACCTATTTTTGTAAAAAGTGCCAAAGGTGCTTATTTATATGACGAAGACGGAAATAAATTAATAGATTACATCAATTCTTGGGGACCAATGGTTTTGGGCCACGCGTATCAGCCGGTTGTTGATGCTGTAATCGAAAAAGCAAAACTGGGAACTTCATTTGGAATGCCAACAGAATTAGAAACTCAAATTGCTGCTTTGGCTGTTTCTATGGTTCCGAATATTGATAAAATAAGATTTGTAAATTCAGGTACAGAAGCTTGTATGAGCGCGATTCGTCTGGCCCGTGGATTTACAAAAAGAGATAAAATCATCAAATTTGCAGGTTGTTATCACGGACATTCAGACTCATTTTTGATTCAGGCGGGAAGTGGAGCTGTAACTTTTGGATCGCCAAATAGTCCGGGCGTTACAGAAGGAACTGCAAAAGATACTTTGTTGGCAAAATACAATGATTTAGAGAATGTAAAAACTTTAATTGAAGCCAATAAAAACGAAATTGCTGCAATAATTATTGAGCCGGTTGCCGGAAATATGGGTTGTATTCCACCTCAAAAAGGTTTTTTGCAAGGTTTAAGAGATTTATGTACTGCAAACGGAATTTTATTAATTTTTGATGAGGTAATGACTGGTTTCCGTTTGGCTCGTGGAGGAGTTCAGGAATTGTATAATATCAATGCTGATATTGTTACTTTCGGAAAAGTAATTGGCGGAGGTTTGCCGGTTGGTGCTTTTGCTGCACGCGAGGAAATTATGAATCATCTTGCGCCGCTTGGTCCGGTTTATCAGGCAGGAACATTGTCTGGAAATCCTTTAGCGATGGCTGCAGGATTGGCCATGTTACAATCTTTAGATAACGACCGTGCCATTTTTACCCGTTTAGAAGAAAAAACAGCATATTTAGAAGCAGGAATCGATAGGGTTTTAAAAGCAAATAATGTTGTTTTTACCATCAATAGAGTAGGATCAATGATTTCGGTACATTTTGATGAAAATCCGGTTATTGATTTTCAAACAGCTGCAAAAGGAGACAATGAGACGTTTAAGAAATTCTTCCACGGATTATTAAACGAGGGTGTTTACATTGCACCATCAGCATACGAAACCTGGTTTATAACAGATGCATTAACGTATGAAGATTTAGACTTTACGATAAATGCAATTGATAAAGTTTCAAAGACATTTTAATAAATCAAAAAAGAGGCTTTTAAAGCCTCTTTTTTTTGATCTCAATTACATTTTATCTTTTCGGTGATCTTTCATTTTGTCTTTGTGTTCTTTTTGAATTGCTTCCCATTTTTTGTATTGATCGGCAGTTAAAATAGATTTCATTTTAGCATCATAGGCTTTGTGATCTTCTTTCATTTGTTTTTTCATGGCAGTTTTTTCAGCATCAGTTGGTGCAACACCAGAATCTTTTCTGCTTTTTTTAAGCATTGCCATTTTAGTGCTTCTGTCAGATAAAAGTTCGCTAACCTTTTTTTGTTGATCGGCATTTAAATTTAAATCAGTAGTCAGTTTTTGCAAATGGGCCGCATCACGTTCTTGTGAAGATTTCATATCTCTATGAACTCTATGATCTCCTTTTCCTTTATGATCTTTATGCTCTTTTTTCAAAGCGGTCCATTTTGTGTATTGATCAGCATTTAAAATAGATTTCATTTTAGCATCGTTCGCTGCTTTTTCCGTTTCCATTTGTTTTTTAAAACCTTCTCTTTCTGCATCAATAGGTTTTGTTTTACTGTCTTTTCTGGTAGCCTTAAACTTTTCTGATTTGGCGCTTCTTTCAGCCAACAATTGTTTTACCTGATCTTGTTGTTTTTTATCCAGACTCAATTCAGAGGTCAGTTTTTGTAAATGTTTTTCGTTACGTTGTTCCGGAGTTAAATTTTCTCTTTGATCACGTGTTGATTTCTGATTGATGTCTTGTGCAAAGCTTACTACTCCAACGAATAATAAAGCCGCAATAAATAATTTTTTCATAATTCGTTTTTTTTTAAGATTACAGCATTTAGACTTCAAAGAGTTTGCTAAGTTTAATGCGATTGTCAGATTTATCTTTTAATTAACAAAAACTATTAATGAAAATATAATATATGCCCAGAAATAAAAAAGAGGCTTAATTGCCTCTTTTTAAAACTTATAATTAGTTGTTTTCTTTTTTATATTCTCTCATTTTTTCTCTGGCTTTTTCTTTGTTTTTTTCTTGCAAAGCATGCCATTTTGTATACTGATCGGCAGTTAAAATAGATTTCATTTTAGCATCATTAGCTTCTTTTTCAGCTAGCATTTCTTTTTTAAAAGCCTCTTTTTCTTCAGCAGTTGGTTTTATATCACTGTCTTTTTTTGCCTGACGGGCTTCTTTAATTTTTTCGGCTTTAGCACTTCTCTCAGCCAGTAATTGTTTTACCTGAGATTGTTGATTAGCATCTAAACTCAATTCAGAAGTTAATTTTTGTAATTGTTTTTCGTTACGCTGTTCTGGAGTTAATTTTTCTCTTTTTTGGTCAGTGTCTTGTGCAAAACTTGCTACTCCAATAAGTAACAAAGCTGCAATAAATAATTTTTTCATGATTTGTTTTTTAAGGTTATAGCATTTAGACATTATTAAATTGAATAGGTTTAATCTGATATTCGTAATTGCAAATAATTTAACAAAACGTAAGGTAATTCATTAAAAATAGCTGATTGTTTAATACTAAAGAATTAATTTCTTATTTTTAATAGCAAGAAGTTAAGAAACTTAATCAGCATATTATGAGTCTATATACAGAATCAAATAACAATAAAATTGCTTTTTTTTCGACACAGCCCTACGATAAAACTTTCTTCAATAAATATAATACTGATTTTGGTTTTGAATTGAATTTCTATGAAACGCAATTAAATCCCCAAACAGTTATTTTAATTGAAAATGCAGCTATTGTTTGTGTTTTTGTAAATGATATTGTCAACGAAGCAGTCATTAAGCAGCTGGCAGAAAAAAATGTAAAAATTATTGCGTTGCGTTGCGCCGGTTTTAATAATGTCGATTTAGATGCCGCCAAAAAATACAATTTAAAAGTGTGTCGCGTTCCTGCTTATTCACCTCAGGCAGTTGCAGAACATGCCATGGCTATGATTTTAACCTTAAACCGAAAAACGCACAAAGCCTACAACAGAGTTCGCGAACAAAATTTTTCTTTAAATGGTTTACTGGGTTTTGATTTATTCGGAAAAACAATCGGAATCATCGGAACGGGAAATATCGGAAAAGCTTTTGCAAAAATTGCAACGGGTTTTGGATGCAAAGTTTTGGCGTATGATATTGTAAGAAATCTCGAAATGGAAAAAGACGGAGTAAAATTTGTTGCACTTGAAGAGATTTTCAAAACGAGTGATATTATTTCACTTCATTGTCCGTTAAACGATCAAACCAAACATGTTATTAATAAAAATTCGATCGATTTGATGAAAGACAGCGTTATGATTATCAATACAAGTCGTGGCGGATTAATAGAAACTGCCTGTGTTATTGAAGGTCTAAAAGAAGGTAAAATAGGTTATCTGGGAATCGATGTTTACGAACAGGAAGAAAAACTATTCTTTAGAGATCTTTCTGCCGATATTATTCAGGATGATGCTATTCAGCGTTTAATGAGCTTTCCGAATGTTTTGGTAACGGCGCATCAGGCCTTTTTTACCAACGAAGCTTTAACGCAAATTGCTTTGGTAACTTTTAATAATATAAAATCGCTGTTGACTGAAAATGATATTGAAAATAAAGCAGCTTTATTGATTTAAAAGTACATAAATAATAATTGAATTAGATTGGTAGAAACGTAAAGTTGAGAAACTTAAAAATATAATTATGAGAAATGAAATTTTAATTGCAGTTATAACTATTATAATGGTTTCCTGTCAAAATAAACAAAAACCGGAACAACGAAATATTATTAAAGCAATTGCCGAAGATACGTTAGCAAAAACAGTTGCCGGAACTGCAGATCTAAGCGATCCTCCGGTTAAAGATGATAAAGCAGTTAAAACGATTCAAAAACAGCTGTTGGTTTTACTGAAAAGTGATTTACCGGCAATGACAAAAGAAGATCGGTTTTTTTATTACGAGGCATTTGATTTAAACAATGATAAGAAAAGTGAGTATTTCGTTGGCTTCTCCAATCCTTATTTTTGCGGAAGCGGAGGCTGCTCAGGTTATATTTTGAATAATGATGGAAGTATAATCAATTTGTTTACCGTAACAGATTTTCCGATTTATGTAGCTAAAAGTTCTTCTGAAAAATTTCAGGATTTGATCGTAAGCAGTAAAGGTATTTTTCATTTGATAAAAATGAAAAACGGAAAATATCCATCAAATCCTTCTGTTAAGGAAGTTTGGAAAGGAGAAACTCCTAAAGAAAGTACGAAGGTTTTGGATATTGATGAGAAGAAATTGGAGAAGTATTCGTTTTGAAAACTGGTTTAATAATGCTTTTTGGATGAAATTTTAGTCATTTTATATATAGCCATAATTAAACCGGCTCCGAAAAATAGTAATCCAGAATAGCCAATAATCATTTTAATTAAATTATTCCCTCTTCTAAATTCTTCAGGATATAGAACAAGAAGCAAACTATTCCAGACAAATATTAAGCATCCAAAAAGCATGGTAATATTTGTTCTAAACGTATTCTTGTATGTATCAACTTTCTTTTCTTTTATAAGATAATAGATGTATCCTAAGCCTCCAAAGAAAACAATAGTGTTGATATATTCGAATCTTTTTTTAAGTAAAATAGCTGCGGAAAATTTTAATTCTGGATTTATAAATGAATCGAACAATAGATACAAGCCTAATATTGTGAATAAAATAAATATGGTATAGATAAAATAATTTTTAGTTTTTTCCATTGTGATTGAGCTGAATTCAAATTTAAACAAAAACCCGACAGGTTTTTAAAATCTGTCGGGTTTGAATATCAATATAAAATTGGAATTTCCAATTTTGGAATTTTTCAATTTACTCCACCAATTCCACAAATTTAAACTCACCTTCAACAGCAACTTTAGTCAAGCCGTGTTTAGATAAATTTTTCATAGACGCATCCCATTTTTTACCGCTTAAATTTGCAGTAATTTTTAATTGCTGAAGATCCATTTTATTTTCATTTCCTTTCAATAAATCTACGATAAATTTCTCTTCGTCAGACAATTCAATCTGAGCTTGTTTTTTCTCCGGACGCATTTGAGGAAACAATAAAACTTCCTGGATCGATGCGTTGTTTGTTAAGTACATAATCAAACGGTCCATTCCAATTCCCATTCCGGATGTTGGAGGCATACCATATTCTAATGCTCTTAAGAAATCTTCATCGATAATTCCGTTCGCTTCATCATCACCTTTTTCAGACAAACGCATTTGATCTTCAAAACGCTCACGCTGATCAATTGGGTCGTTCAATTCAGAATAAGCATTTGCAATTTCTTTACCACAAACCATCAATTCAAAACGCTCTGTAAGCTCCGGATTATCGCGGTGTTCTTTACATAAAGGCGACATTTCTTTCGGATAATCCGTAATGAAAGTTGGCTGAATATAATTTCCTTCACATTTAGCGCCAAAAATTTCATCAATCAATTTTCCTTTACCCATTGTTTTATCAACATCGATTCCCATTCCTCTGGCAGCTTCAAACAATTCTTCTTCGCTTTTTCCTGAGATATCAAAACCAGTAAAATGTTTGATAGAATCAGTCATCGTAACGCGTGCATAAGGCGCTTTAAAGTTAATTTGGTGTTCACCAAAAGTAACTTCGCTAGTTCCGTTTACGGCAATTGCACAATGCTCAAGCAAGCCTTCAGCAAATTCCATCATCCAGTTGTAGTCTTTGTAGGCTACATATATTTCCATAGCGGTAAATTCAGGATTATGCGTTCTGTCCATTCCTTCATTTCTAAAGTTTTTAGAGAACTCATAAACACCTTCAAAACCACCAACAATTAATCTTTTTAAATACAATTCGTTTGCAATACGCATGTAAAGCGGAATATCAAGCGAATTATGGTGAGTAATAAACGGACGCGCAGCAGCTCCACCTGCAATTGGCTGTAAAACCGGAGTTTCAACCTCAAGATAACCGGCATCGTTAAAATAACCACGCATTGCGCTAAATAACTTGGTACGTTTAATGAAGTTTTCTTTAACTTGCGGATTCACAGTTAAATCTACATAACGCATTCTGTAACGCAATTCAGGATCATTAAAAGCATCGTGTACGTTTCCTTCTTCATCTACTTTTGGTAAAGGAAGCGGACGTAACGTTTTACTCAAAAAAGTAAATCCGTCAACGCGAATACATTGTGCACCCACTTTTGTAGTAAACAATTCTCCTTCAATACCAATAAAGTCACCTAAATCAGTCAGTTTTTTAAATACGGTGTTGTATAAAGTTTTATCATCACCTTCACACAAAACATCGCGGTTCACGTACAATTGTATACGTCCTTCGCTATCCTGCAATTCAGCAAAACAAGCTTTTCCCTGATCTCTCACGCTCATCAAACGACCCGCAACGATAACCTTCTTACCTTCTTCAAACGACTCCTTTATCTGCTTCGAAGTATGATTTACAGGAAAAAGATTAGCCGGATAAGGATTGATTCCTAAGTTGCGCAAGTTTTGAAGTTTTTCTCTTCTGATGATTTCTTGTTCTGATAATGCCATTTTGTGCTCTTTTTTTAAGTGTGCAAAGATAAAGAAAAGAAAGTAGATTTCAGAATGCAGTTTTTAGATTTTTTGCAGCAGAAATTTATTGTATTTCAATCACCTTCAGTCCCGCTATCCGCTATATCTTTTTTGCAGAAAAAGCAAAAAAGGATGCCGCTTCTATCGGGGCTATATTAGAGTTTTTTGTTTTTAGGAGACTTTTTAGTTGGGGTGTTTTTTTATTTATGGAAAAAGGGACAAAAAAATATTCTTATGAAAACGATTGCCCTAGCCCCGATAGAAGTGGAAATCCTTTTGTGGCGGGGTTCGCCACAAAAGATTGAAACGGATAGCGGGATTAGCTCCTGAAAAAAATATTCTTAGCATAGAAAACCGAAAAGAAACCTCAGTATCTTAGCATCTCAGAACTCAGAACCTTTCAGAAAAAATGAAATTCATAAAAGCCTTTGTAACTCTATTTCTGGTAACAAGTTGCCAAGTCACAGAAACGATCACAATTAATCCAGACGGGAGCGGAAATATTGAAGTAGTTCAGCTTCGTGATGAAAATAGTTATATGCAATTAGCGGGCGAAAGTTATTCTCGTGAAGAAACTTTTAAAGATACAATCTATGTTTTTAAGGAATATATTGAAAAGTACAAAGAGAATTTTTTAAAATATACGCCCGAAGAGCAAAAGCTATTTCAAAAATATTCGAATGTAAAAGTGCATATTAAAGAAAGCTCTTTCGAAAAAGAATTCAAAAATGTTTTTTCGTTTGATTTTAATAAAGTTTCGGAAATTCCGGATTTGTATAAAACAGAAAATTATGCGGGTGATATAAAATACAATTATGCCTTGACTGCCGAAAGTCATTATTATAAGGTAGAGTATACTTTTGATGGAAAAGTTTTTAAGCGTCTGGTTTCTGTTACAGATCCAGTTGAGCTTCAAAAAACAAAAGATGAGTTTAAGAAAACAGGCTCTAAATATGCCTCTTTAAAACTGACGCAAACTTATACGCTTCGCTATCATTTTCTTGGAAAAATAAAATCCGTTTCAAATGAAAAAGCCATTATTAGTCCGGATAAAAAAGCTTTAACTGTCGAATTTCCACTTTTAGATTGTTTACAAAATCCGGAAATGACAAGTTTGGAAGTGGTTTTGGAGTAGTAGTTAATTGTAATAAAATTTAAAAATATAAAAGAAATAAAACATGAAGAAAATTACAATTTGTTTATTGGTTATTTTAGTTATTTCCAGCTGTACAATTAAAGAAAAAATGATAATAAATGAGGATGGTTCAGGATCTTTTTCATATGGATTTGATATGTCAGGAATATTTAAGCTGGGTTTTAAAAGTAAAGATTCCACAAAAAAAAGTAAAGTAATTGACACTGTTTTTACCTTCAAAGAGGTTTTTGAAAAATCAAAAGACAGTATCGCTAAATTACCAGCGGATGAAAGACAAAAATTAAAAATACTTGAAAAATTCCGAGTTAATTTAAAATCAAATGAAGACGAAAAACAATTAGCATTTGATTTAGAGTATAATTTTCCTTCTACAGATAGCCTTAAAGATATGGTTACGCCTTTTGAAAGCTTAGAAGCTATGCCAAGAATAGGACCTGGTAAAAAGTTAGGCAGCTTAAATACACTTCCTAACAAACAAAATAAAAGAACGCTTTTTTCTTATAACTACGATGGAAAAGTTTTCTCGAAAAAGATTGTTAGCCCGGCGGACGCTAAAAAGTCAGACAAGAATAAGAAAAAAGAAAAGCTTGGGGATGATCCTTTTTCAAAAAAAATGGCTGAAATATTGAAAGAATGCAGCTATTCTATGGAATACCATTTCCCGAAAAAAATAAAAACAGTTTCTTTAAAAAACGCCGTAATTGCAAAAGACAAAAAAAGTTTTGTTATGAAAATACCAATGCAGGATCTTCCTGAAGATGAAGAAAAATTAGGTTTTATAGTAACTTTTGAAAATTAATTGTAACTCACAAAAGCAATAATTCTTTAAAATAGTCTTCGTATATTTGATAAAAAATTAACCACGATGAAATTATATAAATTACTTAGTTTTTCTTTTTTATTAGCAATCTTAACAAGCTGCACTTTCACAGAAAATATTTATGTAAGCGATAACGGAACCGGAAAATTTGCTCTTGATATGGATGGTTCTGCGTTAATGGAAATGGCAGGAGATCAGATTGGTAGCCAAATGGGTGCCGATGCTAAAAAAAATATCGATTCTACTTTTACCTTCAAACAATTATTGGCAGATAAAAAAGACAGCATCGCAAAATTATCTCCAGAGGTTCAAAACGAAATCAAAAAACTGGAAGATCTTACGGTTAATTTGAAAATGAACGGTGAGAAAAAAGAATTTCTGATGGCATTTTCAAAAGATTTTAAAAACGTAAATGAATTACAGGATGTTTTACAGGCCATGAGTACGCTTCAAAAATTAGAAGGCGGCTCAAATGCTTCAAATCCTTTTGCAGGTGGTTTAGGAAAAAATAATAGTACATTAAGTTATACTTACGATGGAAAGAAATTTACGCGTAAAGCAATAATCGACAAACAAAAATCAACCGAAAAGGCTAAAGATAGTACTGCAGATATGTCAAATATGATTTTTGCATCTTCTAATTATATTTTAAAATATCATTTTCCTAAGCGAATTAAAAAGGTATCAAACCCAAATGCTTTGTTTAGCGATGATAGAAAATCAATTACATTACAATACTCTTTCACGGATTATATGGAGAATCCTGACAAACTTAACTTTGATGTTGAGTTTGAAAAATAATTAAAATGAACAAAAAAATTCAACTTCAGGATTTAGGAAGTAAAGATTATAAATCGACCTGGGAATATCAGGAAGAACTTTTTAAAGACATAGTCGACTTAAAAATTAAAAATAGAAGAGAGGAACTAGAATTAGAAACTCCCAATTATTTATTGTTTGTCGAACATCCGCATGTTTATACTTTAGGTAAAAGCGGAGACCTTGAAAACTTGTTGTTAAACGAAAAACAACTTGAAGCAAAAGGAGCCACTTTTTATAAAATCAATCGTGGCGGCGATATTACCTATCACGGACCGGGGCAAATTGTAGGTTATCCTATTTTAGACTTAGAAAATTTCTTTACAGATATTCATAAATATTTACGTTTTCTGGAAGAAGCTATTATTCTGACTTTAGAAGAATATGGTTTAAAATGCGGCAGAAGCGATGGTGAAACCGGAGTTTGGCTGGATGTAGGAACTCCGTTTGCACGTAAGATATGTGCGCTTGGCGTTCGTGCTTCACGCTGGGTTACGATGCACGGATTTGCTTTAAACGTAAATGTCGATTTAGGCTATTTTGACAATATTATTCCGTGTGGAATTCGCGGAAAAGGCGTTACTTCCTTACAAGTTGAACTTGGCGTAGAAAAAGTTGACGAAGACGAAGTGAAATCGAAAATTGTAAAACATTTGACTGAATTGTTTGAAGCTAAATTTGTTAAATAGTTTCAAAAAATAAATAAAATATGGAAAATGCTGAAGAAAATAACAATTATAGAATTGATGTTCCTTCAGCATTTTCAACTGTTTTTTCTCATTTTTACTTCGCAGAAAATAAAACAGCTTTTCCAATAACAAAAACATTATTGCCCAGTTTTCAGACTATTCTGGTTTTTAACTTCGGAACAAAATCTTTTTTAAAATCAAAACAAAATACCGTTTTAGAAGTAGAAAAATGCATTGTTTTAGGACCAATAAAACAGGCATTCGATTATACTTTAGAATCTGATTCTGAGATTTTAGTAGCAAATTTCAAAGAAGATGCTTTTTACAGATTTTTCGGAAATGCACTTTTAACACATTCTTTGCCCATTCATCCCGATGCTTTAATTGCTCAAAACTGTTTTGATGTTTTGTGGGAAGAATTAAAAATAATTCCAGACACAAAAGACCGCGTCGATTATATTTTAGAGTTTTGTAAACCTTATTTAGGTGAGCAAAATGCGATAACAACACTTTTGGCTGATTTTAAAGAAGAGTCTTTGAATCCGATAAAAGCAATTGCTTCACAGATAAATCAAACGGAAAGAAATATTCAATTGCATCAAAAGAAATTTTTTGGTTATACAATTAAAGAAATTAGTCGATATGAACGTTTTTTGAAAGCGGTTGATCTTATTCAGAAAACGTCAGGTAATGACGGAAAAACAGATTGGCTTTCGATTGTAGAACAATGTGGTTATTACGATCAGAGTCAGCTGATTCATGATTTTAAATATTATATGAATATTTCGCCAACAAAATTCTTAAAATTTCAAAGCGATATCTGCAGCGCAAAAGGCACTTAAGCCGCTTTTCGTTTTCTTACAATTGTACCCAAACATTGCGTTCTACATTTGTCATGTAATCTTAAAAAATAGAAAACATGAAAAATTTAATTGTTTATGCACATCCAAATCCGGCTAGTTTAAATCACTTTTTTAAACAAACTATTGTAGAAAACCTTGAAGAATCGGGACAAGAAGTTATCGTTCGCGATTTAAATGAATTCAATTTTAATCCGGTGCTTTCTTTAGACGATATGAACGGACAAAGAATGGGACAGGTTGCTGATGATGTAAAAATCGAACAGAATTTTATAACCTGGGCAGACCGTATTATTTTTGTTTATCCAATTTGGTGGACAGGAATGCCGGCAGTTATGAAAGGTTATATTGACCGCGTTTTTAGTTACGGATTTGTGTATCGATACGATCAGGGAATTCAAAAAGGATTATTGGCAGGAAAGAAAACAATCATCATCAATTCGCACGGAAAATCAAATGCAGAATATGCCGAAAGTGGTTTGGATAAAGCTTTGGCTTTAACATCTGATACTGGAATTTTTAATTATTGCGGATTCGAAATTCAGCAACATTTTTATTTTGATCAGGCAGATCGTGCTTCTTCAGAAAATATTCTGGAATGGGAAAATCAAATTATATCTTTCTTAAACGAAAATAAATAAGCCCATTAGAATTCCAGTTCTAATTGTTCCGGTAAAAGTCTGAAACTCATTCGGTGGTATTTTGTAGTTCCGTATTTTCTAATAGCGTCCCGGTGTTCTCTGGTAGGATATCCTTTATTTTGTTTCCAGTTGTACATCGGGAATTCTTCATGAATTAGGTCCATATATTCGTCGCGATAGGTTTTAGCTAAAATAGAAGCGGCTGCAATACTTACAAATTTTGCGTCTCCTTGTATAATACTTTGGTTCGGAATTGATTTTAATAAATCTATTTCGTCTTTCGAAAATTGTTTTCCAAAAGTATTCTTTAAACCTAATTTTGCATTAAGCGATCTGTTTCCGTCCACAATAATATATTCCGGACGCTGGTTTAATTTTAAAATACATTCCTGCATTCCTTTCATTGATGCATTCAGAATATTGATTTCATCAATTTCTTCTGCATGAAGATGTGTTACGGAATAGCAAACGGCATGTTTCTCAATAATAGGTTTTAAGTAAAACCTTATTTTTTCAGACAATTGTTTACTGTCATTTAAAAATTCGTGCTCAAAATCTGCCGGCAAAATTATGGCAGCAGCAGTTACCGGACCAGCCAGGCAACCACGGCCAGCTTCATCAGTACCAGTTTCTAAAATAAATCCGGAGAAATTTTTTGCAAGCATTTATTTAAATTTTCAAAACGCAATATTATAAAATTTTCTGCAAAAATTTTCGTTCTTTAACTTATTGAAAAAGCAGTGGTATAAATTGATGTGTTTTTTTATTTATACGTTTTTATCTTTTACCTTTGCCTGACAAATTTTGCCAAAATAATTATATATAAAGCTATCAAATGAGAATATTCTTTTTTCTATATCTATTAGTCGTACCCGCCTTATTGTTTTCTCAAGAAAAAAATGCGTCTAAAAGCAATTTAGATATGAATACAAAATACACCAGTATTACAGATACGCTGAAAAAAAAACAAGCAAAAATTGCTAAGATCGAACAGTATCAAATTTATACTTTAGAGCACGATACTACTTATGCAGATACTTCTTTGACACTAAAGAGCGCTTATAAACAAAATTATCTTCGCAGGGACAATTTTGGGCTTTTGGAATTTCCTAATATTGGACAACCTTATAATACTTTACAATATAGTTTAACTGATTTTTCGCCATATCCTGAAATTGGTTTTAAAGCAAAACACTTTAGTTATCTTGAAGTTAGTGATATTAGATATTATTCGGTCGCGACACCTTTTACAGAGTTGTTTTTTAATACGACTATTAATAAAGGTCAGAACGTAGATTCGTTTATCACCCTGAATACTTCCGAAAATCTAAATTTTTCTATTGCCTATAGAGGTTTACGTTCTGAGGGAAATTATATTAATCAATTGGTAAGTACCGGAAATTTTCGTTTTACAACAAGTTATTTCACTACAGATAAAAGATATATCCTAAATGCTCATGTCACTTTTCAGGACATTTCAAATGAAGAAAATGGCGGTATAACAACACCCGAAGATTTTGAAAGCGGAGATGCTGATTTTAAAAACCGTCAAAGATTACAGGTTTATTTAACCGATGCAAAATCGTTTTTAAAAGGAAAACGATTGTTTTTTGATCATGCTTTTAGAGTAAATCCAACAGCAGGAAATAATAATTTATATGTAACGCATCAATTTAATTATGAAGATAAATTTTTCGAATACAATCAGCCAACCGTTTTTTCTACTGTTGATGGTGCAGAAGTAGCAAGATTTGGAGAAGCGTATGTTGCAAGCGCAATTAACGATCAGACTCGTTTCGAAAAATTGTATAACAAAGCGGGAGTTGCCTATGAAAATTCACTCCTGGGAAAATTCAATTTTTTCATAGATGATTACAGGTCTAATTATGAGTACAATAGAATTATAATGAATGCTGATGGTTCCAGAATTCCAGATAATTTATTTCTTCAGTTTAATAATGTTGGTGGACAATACGAGTACCAAAAAAATAAATGGAATGGTCGATTTTTATATTCAAGATCAATTACAAATGAATCACTTTCTGATTTAGATGCCAAATTAAGATACAATTTAAGCGATAAAATTCAATTTGATTTTAGATATCGAAACATCAATAAATTGCCAAATAATAACTATAATTTATACCAAAGCAGTTTTATACAATATAATTGGTCGAATGATTTTAAAAATGAAAAAATTAATTCTCTTAGTGCCAGCATTTATACACCTTGGTTAAATGCCGAAGCTCAATATACTGTCCTAAATGATCATTTATATTTTGAAAATGTTTCTACAGATGCTCAGATAGCTGCGCAAACCCAAATTGTAAACCCGGCTCAATACGGAAATGCAATTAATTATCTTTCTGTTAAAGCCAACAAGGAATTCAAATTTGGAGCTTTTGGATTTGATAATACATTTTTATATCAAAAAGTTGATCAGTCTGATTTGATTTTAAACGTGCCTGATTTCGTAACCAGAAATACACTTTATTATTCAAGTTATTTTTTCAAAAAAGCATTGTTTATGCAAACAGGATTAACATTTAATTATTTTACCAGTTATTACGGTAATGATTATAATCCTGTTGTTGGAGAATTTTTTGTTCAGACAGATAAAAAAATTGGAGGTTATGCCAACTTTGATTATTATATAAATTTCAGAATCAGACAAACAAGATTTTACTTTAAGGCAGAACATTTTAATGCTGCTTTTTCTGGATATAATTATTATTCAACGCCTAATAATCCATATCGTGATTTCACTATCCGATTTGGTTTAGTTTGGAATTTCTTCCAATAAATTATACTTTTTACTTTACTTAAACCAAATAATTTAAATTCACGAAAAATGGACTTTTCAAATAATATTTTAGAAACAATTGGTAATACACCATTAGTAAAACTCAACAAAATTGTTGCTGAAATTGATGCGTTAGTATTGGCAAAAGTCGAAACTTTTAATCCGGGAAATTCTGTAAAAGACAGAATGGCCGTAAAAATGATTGAAGATGCTGAGGCAGATGGCCGTTTAAAACCCGGGGGAACTATTATTGAAGGAACTTCTGGAAATACCGGAATGGGATTGGCACTTGTAGCCATCATAAAAGGATATAAATTGATTTGTGTAATATCAGACAAACAATCTAAAGAGAAAATGGATATTTTGCGTGCTGTTGGCGCCAAAGTTGTAGTTTGTCCAACAGATGTTGAACCTACAGATCCTCGTTCTTATTATTCAGTTTCAAAACGATTGGCAGAAGAAACACCAAATTCATGGTATGTAAATCAATATGATAATTTATCAAATTCGTTAGCGCATTATGAGCAAACCGGACCAGAAATCTGGAAACAAACCGATGGAAAAATTACTCATTTTGTTGTTGGAGTAGGAACTGGAGGAACGATTTCCGGTGTTGGAAAATATTTGAAAGAGAAAAATCCAAACATCAAAATTTGGGGAATTGATACTTATGGTTCTGTGTTTAAAAAATACCACGAGACCGGAATTTTTGATGAAAATGAAATTTACTCTTATATTACTGAAGGAATTGGAGAAGACATTTTACCAAAAAATGTTGACTTTTCTTTAATTGACGGATTTACAAAAGTAACCGATAAAGATGCTGCTGTTTATACAAGAAAGATAGCAATGGAAGAAGCCATCTTTGTTGGGAACTCTGCCGGAGCTTGTATAAAAGGATTATTACAGCTAAAAGAACATTTTAAGCCAGATGATGTTGTTGTGGTGCTTTTTCACGACTCAGGAAGCCGTTATGTTGGTAAAATGTTTAATGATGACTGGATGCGCGAACGTGGTTTCCTGGAAGAAAACGTGACAAAAGCAGAAGATGTTATCAAAGATCATATTGATAAAGAATTAATTGTTGTGCGTACAGAAGAATTGGTTTCGCACGCGATCGAGCGTATGCGTAAATATAAAATTTCGCAAATTCCGGTAGTAGATATTAACGGATTTGTGGGTTCTGTTGATGAAACGGATCTATTTAGAAGCTATGTTGCCGATAAAAATGTAGCTGAAAAACCAATTAAGGAAGTAATGGGTAAACCTTTCCCAATTGTAAAATTAGGAACTACAATTGAAGAAGTTTCTAAATTATTTACCAAAGAAAATGATGCTGTTTTAGTTGATTTAGGAAATGGAAAACATCACATTATTACAAAATATGATATTATCGGGTCTATAAAATAAGACCTTTTTAATAACTTTATCTATCCATAAATCTGGTTTAATAAATTAGATTTATGGATTTTTTATCTCATTTTATAATGAATTTTACTGCCATAGATTTTGAAACTGCCACAGGTTATCATCCTTGTTCTGTTGGAATTGTTACTGTTGAAAACGGAATAATTACAGATGAGTTTGTGACTTTGATTAAGCCTCCAAATAATGAATATAATCCGTTTACGATTCGCGTTCACGGCATATATCCGCGTGATACAATAAGTGCGAAATCATTTCGCCAGGTTTTTCCTGAAATCGAAAAGCGATTGAAAAATAGAGTGGTGGTGGCACATAATGAAAGTTTTGATCGCAATGTTTTGATGAAAACAATGGCACTTTGTGGCTTGCAATATGAGGATTTAAATATTGCTGAAAAATGGGAATGCACTGTTAAGATTTATAAAGCAAAAGGACTTAAACCAACTAAATTAAGTGATTGCTGTCGCGAAATGAATATTCAGTTAAATCATCATGAAGCACTTTCTGATGCCCGCGCTTGTGCCAAATTATATATGCTGCGATAAACAATATATTTTGTAAGATTAATATTATTTTATTTAATTTTGAGCTTTTGTAAATTTAATATAAAAGCCAATAAATGAAAGAAGATTTTCTTCATTATCTCTGGAAATTCAAGAAGTTTGAAACTCTGAATTTAATAACAACACAGAAAGAACAAATTACTATAATTAAAACCGGAGATTATTTAGAGCTTTCGGGTCCCGATTTTTTTAATGCCCAAATTATAATTGGTAAACAAAAATGGGCGGGAAATGTTGAGATTCATTTAAAATCCTCCGATTGGTATGTTCATGGCCACGAAAAAGACGCTGCTTATGAAAATGTTATTCTGCACGTAGTTTGGGAACATGATACCGAAATCTTTGGAAAAAATAATAGAGAAATTCCTGTTTTGGTTTTAAAAGATTATGTCTCTTCAGAAACTGTAAATAATTATCAGGCATTAATGAGTCCGAAATCGTGGATATCCTGCGAAAAACAAATTGCTCAAATAGATGATTTTGTTTTTAAGAATTGGCAGGAACGATTGTTTTTTGAACGATTAGAACGCAAGTCAAAATTTATTTATGATTTACTCGAAGAAACAAATCAGGATTGGGAATCAGTTTTGTTTTGCCTGTTGGCTAAGAATTTTGGACTCAATACAAATGGAAGTGCATTTTTGCAAATAGCCAAAAAACTTCCGTTTTCAATTATTCGAAAAGAGAGCTTCGAAGTCGAAAATCTGGAGGCTTTACTTTTAGGAACTTCAGGTTTATTAGATGCTGAGAAAGAAGATGTGTATTTTAAAGATTTGAAAATTAGATATTTTTATCTTTTGTATAAATATCAATTAGATAAAGCTTATACAGATCCCGTAGAGTTTTTTAAACATCGTCCTGATAATTTCCCAACCATAAGGCTTTCGCAGTTAGCAAGTTTGTATAACAAACATCAAAATTTATTTTCTAAGATTATTGCTTTAAAATCTGTCAAAAGTATTTATGAATTGTTAAACGTTTCGGCAAGTTTATATTGGCAAAACCATTATCAATTTGATAAAGAAAGCCCGAAGAAATCAAAACCATTGTCAAAGTCATTTATTGATTTGTTGATCATCAATACAATAATTCCGATTCAGTTTGCGTATTCGAACATTATGGGAGAATCGTTTTCAGAAGATTTAATTGCATTATTAAATGAAGTTTTTCCGGAAAAGAATTCTATCATCAAAAAGTTTGAATCTTTCGGCATTTCTGCTAAAAATGCGTTTGATACACAAACTTTGATCCAGCTTAAAAATGAATACTGCAATCAAAAAGCTTGTTTGAGATGTGCAGTAGGGATGGAGTTATTAAGAAATAATTAGATAATGTGACAATTAGATAATTTTGTATTTTTGCATAATACTCCTAAGGGAAGTCATAGTATTTCATTCCGAGCGAAGTCGAGGAATAAATCTAAAATCTAAAATCTAAAATCTAAAATCTAAAATCTAAAATCTAAAATCTAAAATCTAAAATCTAAAATCTAAAATCTAAAATCTAAAATCTAAAATCTAAAATCT
>NZ_JAWVWO010000031.1:0-52953 GCF_033657265.1 Flavobacterium sp. MMLR14_040
AGATTTTAGATTTTAGATTTTAGATTTTAGATTTTAGATTTTAGATTTTAGATTTTAAAAAAATCGCTACGCTCTTTTTTTGGAATTTGTGATTTAAAAATTGGATTTATTAACATCCAGCTTTGCGAACTTTTTATTCATAAAGATTTACAATCAAAATCAAAAAAACCTTGCGCTCTTTGCGGTAAAAAAAATGATCGCAGTAATAAATAATTAGATACTATAAAAAAATAAAATATGAACTTAGAAAGTCCAAAGGTTACTGTTCAGAAATCAGCTCAGGATTTATTTGATTTATTGACTGATGTAAAGAATTTCGAAAAATTAATGCCGGATAATATCGCTAAATTTGAAGTGACTGGCGAAGATGCTTTTATTTTTGGACTGAAAGGTATGCCGGAAATAAAACTAAAAATGAAAGAAAAAGTAGCACCAAACAAAATTGTTTTGGGTGCTGCAAGTGATAAACTTCCGTTTACTTTGGTTTCGAACATCGAAAGTGTTTCTGATGCCTCAAGCGCTGTTCAATTGCAATTTGAGGGCGAATTTAACCCAATGATGGCCATGATGATTAAAGGACCAATTAGCAAATTCATTGAAACTTTGGCAACTAATATGACTAAACTTTAATGGTGAATTGTTACTTGTAAATTATAAATTTTGAAAAGCCTGATCTTCTTGATTGGGCTTTTTTTTATGCCACAAAGGCGCTAAGACACAAAGTTTAATTTCTTCGCTTCTTTTGCGAAATACTTTAAAAAACTTTGCGTCCTAGCGCCTTCGTGGCAAAACTTCCTCAATAAAGCATTTGAACTTCCTTTATATCAAATTCTGCAACAGAATCATCTTCTAATAAAATTTGAATTTTCCCGATGTAAGAAACGCCTTGAATGATTCCCATAAAGTTTCGTCCGGCACCATTTTTAAACGGCATCGGAACACCTTTTTTAAACAAAGTATTGAAATATTGTTTCCAAAAGTCGGCTGAATTGGTTTCCCACAATCTGATTTTCTCTTGTATTTTGTCAATGATTAAAGCGGGAAGAATATCTTTATCAAAAGTATTTCCGGTAATTACTGCCAATGAAGATGCATGTGGCAATTCAGTGAAGTTGGTTTGGTTAACATTTAAGCCTAATCCTACAACTGACACGATTCTGCCATCACTTTTGAGGGTATTTTCGATAAGTATGCCACCAATTTTTTTATTGTATGACATAATGTCGTTAGGCCATTTTATACATAAATTGGGAATATCAAAAGATTTTAAAGTTTCGATTACGGCTAATGAAACCACAATACTCAGATTAAAAACCTGTTCATTATCATATAGAAAATCCTTTACCAAGGCACTCATAATTAAGTTTTTACCTGATTCAGACTGCCATTTAGAGCCCATCTGCCCCTTGCCTTTTGTCTGATTTTCAGCCGTTACGACGGTAAAATTATCAAGCTCGTCCTGACTTGCTAAAGCTTTTAGGAAATCGTTTGTAGAATCTATGGCATCGAGTTTGATTAGTTTCATTAAAATAATTTATTTATACTTAATTTAATATTTTGTTAAGGTTCAAAATTAATCACAAAAATTGGTAACTTTACAAAATCATATAAAATAATTCATGGCGAAAAAGACTATTAATAACGATGTTCTATTGGCGAACATAATCAAAGGAATTGAAGAAGTAAAGGGAAATGATATCGATATTCTTGACTTAAGAGAGATAGACACGGCTGTTTGTGACTATTTTGTTATCTGCAACGGTAACTCTAACACTCAGGTTAACGCCATTGTGAATTCAATTCAAAAAACAGTATCAAAAGACTTAAAAGATAAACCGTGGCACGTAGAAGGAACCGATAACGCGGAATGGGTTCTTATGGATTATGTGCACATCGTCGTACATGTTTTCCAGAAACACATTCGTGAATATTACAATATCGAAAGCCTTTGGGGTGACGCCAAAATAACTACAATCGAAAACAAATACTAAAGAAAATTTCTTCTAATGGCTAAAGATAATAATCCAAATCCGAGTAAATTTAAAATAAGTCCCTGGTTAATATATACTGCAATACTTCTAGTTTTTTTATTTATAAGTTTTGCAACCGGTGGATCTAACTTAAGCGAACCTGCTCAATTAACTTCTTCTAAATTCAATGTATTATTAGAGAAAGGACAAATTGAAAAAGTAATCGTTTATAATAAAGCTGAAGCTGAAGTATACTTAAATGCTGCAGCTCTTAAAGATGCTGCCAATAAAAAAGTAGCTAAAGATATTTTTGACAGACCAAATAAAGGTCCGCACTATACTTTAGAAATTGGTAACGATCAAATTTTTCAAACTAAACTAGAAAAAGCAGTTGGTGAAGGCAAACTAAAAGATTTTAACTTTCTTCAAAAAAATAACTGGAGCGATATTTTAATCAGTCTTCTTCCTATCATCATCATCATTGGTGTATGGATTTTCATTATGCGTAAAATGTCAGGCGGTGCCGGTGGAGGTGGCGGACAAATTTTCAATATTGGAAAATCAAAAGCGAAACTGTTTGACGAAAAAACAGATATCAAAACTACATTTAAAGATGTAGCTGGTTTAGAAGGTGCAAAAGAGGAAATACAAGAAATTGTAGAATTCCTTAAAAATCCTGAAAAATACACCAATCTTGGAGGTAAAATTCCAAAAGGAGCTTTACTTGTAGGACCTCCGGGAACTGGTAAAACTTTGCTTGCAAAAGCGGTTGCCGGTGAAGCTCAGGTTCCGTTCTTCTCCTTATCAGGTTCTGATTTTGTTGAAATGTTCGTAGGTGTTGGTGCTTCACGTGTGCGTGATTTATTCAAACAGGCTAAAGAAAAATCTCCTGCTATTATTTTCATCGACGAGATTGATGCTGTTGGTAGAGCAAGAGGAAAAAGCAATATGTCTGGCGGAAACGACGAGAGAGAAAATACTTTGAACCAATTATTGACAGAAATGGATGGTTTTGGTACAAACTCAAACGTAATTGTTTTGGCTGCGACAAACAGAGCTGACGTTCTTGATAAAGCATTAATGCGTGCAGGACGTTTTGACAGACAAATTTTTGTTGACTTACCGGACATTCGCGAAAGAGCTGAAATCTTTAAAGTACACTTAGCTCCTATCAAAAAAGTTGAAGGTCTTGATCTTGATTTCTTAGCAAAACAAACTCCGGGATTCTCTGGTGCTGATATTGCAAATGTTTGTAACGAAGCTGCCTTAATTGCTGCCCGTAACAACAAAGCTGCTGTAGACAGACAAGATTTTTTAGATGCTGTTGATAGAATCATTGGTGGTCTTGAAAAGAAAAATAAAATTATTACTCCAGAAGAGAAAAGAGCAATCGCAATTCACGAAGCTGGTCACGCAACTGTAAGCTGGATGCTAGAACATGCTGCACCACTTATTAAAGTAACGATTGTACCTCGTGGACAAAGTTTGGGAGCTGCATGGTACTTACCGGAAGAGAGACAAATCGTGAGAACAGATCAAATGTTAGACGAAATGTGTGCTACTATGGGTGGAAGAGCTGCTGAAAAGGTAACTTTTGACAGAATTTCTACCGGAGCATTAAGCGATTTAGAAAAAGTAACACGTCAGGCTCGTGCAATGGTAACAATTTATGGTTTGAATGATAAAATCGGAAATGTTACGTATTATGATTCAAGCGGACAAAGCGAATATAATTTCTCTAAACCATATTCTGATGAAACTGCGAAAGTTATTGACAAAGAAATTTCGGAATTAATTGAAGGTCAATACCAAAGAGCAATTCAAATTTTACAGGAAAACAAAGACAAGCTAAATCAATTGGCTGACATCTTAATAGAAAAAGAAGTTATCTTTAAAGATGACTTAGAAACGATTTTCGGAAAACGTACTTTTGACAAAAATTTGGAAGAAGTAGTTTCGTAAATTATTCAGGAAATATACATTATTTATTAAAATCTTAATTCAAAATAGCCTTTTGAATTAAGATTTTTTTATCTTTGAACGTTTTCAATTAACATGTAAAGTATTTCATATAAAAATGAATTTTTTCAAAAAAATATTTGGTTCCAGCGACGCCGCTTCTGATGAAGAAAACGAAAGTGAATATGCAGGCTCTCCAGTTCAGGATAGTCATTTGTCTATAGACGAAAGATTCATTTTCAATTTCAAGAAAAATGGAGGTAAATTTTTGTATTGTGAAAACAAACAGGAAGTAGCTGAACAGTTCGAAAATATCCTTGAAGAAAACGACTGGTTTGAAAAAGAAGTTTTATGTTATGAACCTGCCTTATTTAGTTTATTAGAAGAGAATAAATTACCCTATCTTTCTCCTTCAAATCCAAAATTTTTATTTGCAACCTGCGAAAATTTAATTGCTGACGAAGGATCTATTTTATTTTCATCAAAACAAATCAAACAAAATAAACCAAACGAACTACCTCCAAACATTGTAATTGTAGCCACAACAAGCCAGATGCTGCCAATGAAAAGCGATGGGCTAAGCGCTATTAAACGCAAATACGAAAGAGACTATCCTACCAATATCACCACCATAAAATATTTCGAAAAAGCAAAAGAAGAAGATTTTACACAATACGGAAGTGTTGCCAAAAATCTGTATTTATTGCTTTTAGAGGACCTTTAAGATGAATGAAACACTCAAGAGAACCATTTCTGGTGCTGTTTATATCGCTTTACTTTTAACTTCAATTCTGTTTTCTACAGAGAGCTTTATCATTCTTTTTGGTATATTTCTGGTCATAGCAACTTATGAATTTTGTAATTTAGTAAAAATCAACAAGTACTTTGCTATACTATTTGTTTCGCTTTTTTATTCCACTGTATCTTTAATCAGTTTTTATAGAACTGAAACTGAAAGTTACATCAGTAAAATTTTAAAAGAAAACACGATCCTTACTGTTAATACAGATAAATTATTTTCTGTATTACTCATTATTACATTAATTATTTCCATAAAATGTATCGTGTTTCTGTTTGATGACACTCAGATCATAAGTAAAGTATCAAAATACATTTACCTGATTGGATACATAATGTTACCATTTCTTTTTATAGTCAAAATTTCTTTTGGAATTGCCGCTTACAATCCGAAAATCATAATTGGCTTATTTATCTTAATCTGGACAAATGACACTTTTGCCTATTTGGTTGGAAAATCTATTGGAAAACATAAATTATTTGAACGTATTTCTCCTAAAAAAACCATTGAAGGTTTCTTTGGCGGAGTTGTTTTTGCGGCTTTTGCAGGTTTTTTAATTTCCAAATTTTACATTCAGCCTACTCCTGAGTTTAGCAATAAATCTATTTTAATTTGGATGATAATTGCGCTCATTGTTAGTGTTTTCGGAACTATAGGAGATTTGATTGAATCAAAATTTAAGAGAATTGCTGGCGTAAAAGACAGCGGTTCGATAATGCCGGGACACGGAGGTGTTTTAGATCGATTAGATAGTGTTATATTTGTAGCACCAGTTATATATTTATTTTACCAAATTTTATATTATGTTTCATAAAGAGGGAGGCCCATCCATTTTATTAGGTACTGTTTTTGCAGTTGCTGTGCTTTTAATTGCTGACAAATTCATTGATATTACCTGGCTAAGAATGCTGGTACAAATTGCCGGCGTTGTAGTTTTGATTATTATTTTGCAATTTTTTAGAAATCCTAAAAGAATCGCAATTAGAAACAGCGATCACATTCTTGCTCCGGTAGACGGAAAAGTTGTGGTAATTGAAGAAGTTTATGAAGGTGAATTTTTTAAAGACAAACGTTTACAGGTTTCTATCTTTATGTCGCCTATAAACGTGCATGTTACGCGTTATGCAATGGACGGTATTATTAAATTTAGTAAATACCATCCGGGAAAATTTTTAGTAGCATGGCATCCAAAAGCAAGCGAAGAAAACGAACGAACAACGGTTGTAATTGAAAATGAAACTTTTGGGCAAATATTATACAGACAAATTGCAGGTGCTTTGGCGCGTAGAATTGTAAACTACGCTCAGGAAGGAATGCAGGTTGTGCAGGGTACTGATGCCGGATTTATTAAATTTGGTTCAAGAGTAGATTTATTTTTACCTTTAGGTACAGAAATTAATGTAGAGTTGAACCAAAAAGCAATTGGCGGTAAAACTATTATCGCTACAAAAGCATAAATGACTCAAAAAGATTTAGATACTCGCTTTTTAGAGGCTGTAGAAACTGCTTTAAAAATGACTCAGGCCTCGCTGCCGCAAGATGTGCAGCTAAGGCTTTATGCGTATTACAAACAGGCAACTTTTGGAACCGCAGTATACAATCAATCTGAAAATTTTGATTTGCGCGATGCATTCAAAACAAATGCATGGATGCAAATTAGTCATATTTCGATTGATGAAGCAAAAGAAAATTATATTGCAATAATTAATTCTTTAACATCAAAATAATTTCTATCATGAAGAAAATCATCACCTGTTTGACAATTTCGGCTTCATTTTTACTATTATTTTCTTGTAACGAGAGTAATAAGCTAACTGAAGTTGTTGAAGTTCCTTTGCCTACGAAGGAAGAAAAAATAACAATTGGTTCTCCAGACGAAGTAAAAGCTGAGCCTGGTTCTTTCGGATTGCTAAAATTACCTTTTTCTTACGATGCGCTCGCTCCCGAAATTCGTTCTCTTACTTTAGAAACGCATTATTCGAAACATTATGTATCGTATACAAATAATCTGAATAAAGAAATTGCATCGACGGAGTTTGAAAATATGCCGATTGAGGATATTTTGAAAAAGTTAGATCTTAATAATGCTAAGCTTCGTCAAAATGCAGGTGGATATTACAACCACACCATGTACTTTAATCTTTTAACACCTAAGGAACAAACACCGCAGGATACTTTGGCCGGATCTATTAATAAGGAATTTGGTTCTTTTAATAATCTTACCAATCAGTTTAAAGGTCAGGCTACAAAACAATTTGGTTCTGGCTGGGTTTGGCTGGTAGTTGATAAACTGGGAAAACTTCAGGTTACTACTACTGAAAATCAAGATAATCCGTTGATGCGAAATGCTTTGGTTCCGGGAACTCCAATTTTAGGAATTGACTTATGGGAACATGCTTACTATCTTGACTATCAAAATAGAAAAGGAAGTTATATTGATGCTTTTTATAAACATATCAATTGGGAAAAAGTAAACGAAAACTACATAGAAGCCTTAAAAAAGGTTCGAAAAGTATAAAACAAAAAAGCTGATACAAATTAAGTATCAGCTTTTTTTTATGCATTAAAAGTTCACGACTCCGCTCGAACTGAGAAACCTATTTTAACTCATAAATAAATGATTCTGAAGGGCTAATTTTAACTTTTGCAATTCCTTCACCATTCGCTACTTTTAACTGAACAGCATTCTTTTTATACAATTGATCTATGAGTTGATATTCTCCGTCTTTTAAATTCCATTTTGAAATAATATCTGTTGGAATCTTCAAATCAAATTCACTTGTTTTTTCAGATGAAAAATTGGCAACTATTATTAGTTTTTGATTTTGTGACCAACGAACATACGAATAAATCAATTCATCATAACCTGGATTATTCTGGCGATTTACAGATTGAATTTCCTGAAAACTTCCCATCAAGGCAGAACTGTTAATTGAAAAATTTAATAATCGTTTGTAAAAATCACGTAAGTTTTTTTCTAATTCAGAAAGTTGTCCTCCATCGAATTTTCCTTCATTCATCCAGCGCTGATGATTTGGAACTCCTATATAATCAAAAATTGAAGTTCGCGAACGCGTACCGAAACCTGCATTTTCATTTCCGGCCTCTCCTACTTCCTGTCCAAAATACACCATTGTTGGCGATGTGCTAATTGTTGCTGAAACTACCATTAAAGGTTTTCCCCGTTCGGGCGTTCCTGCAAATTCAGGACTTGCTAAACGCTGTTCGTCATGATTGTCCAAAAAATGCAACATATGATGCTCAATATCCGACATTCCTTTTTGAATATCTGACAATCCATCCGGCGATGATTTTCCTCTAATTATATCTTTTAGTTTGTCATAAGTTTCGACTTTATCATACAAATAATCCATTTTTCCTAAGCGAATGTAATTGCGATATTCATTTGGATTATAAACTTCTGCCAATAAAAAAGCATTTGGATTTTTCATTTTGATAGCCGAATTCATATAACTCCAAAATTCAAACGGGACCATTTCGGCCATATCATAACGGAAACCATCGACACCTTTTGCTGTCCAGTATAAAGCGATAGATTTGAATTTTTTCCACGAATCCGGAACGTCTTTATCCTGCCAAAAAGCAAAATGTTCCTGATATGATTTTTGATCAAATCCTGAAGGAAGTTCAGGAAAATCTTTTGAACCATCCGGACGAATTCCGTAATTTACTTTTACGGTTTCGTACCAATCATTTTGATCCGGTTTTACCTTTCGAGACCCGTTTCCTGTCCATTTAGCAGGATTTTCATCAAAGAAACCGTCAACCATTGGATTTTTTTCTCCGTTTAAAGGAATATCTCCATCCGGGATTTCAAAATGATTATTTGGGATATAATAAAAATTATTATTGCGATTATATTCTACATTTATATTATCGTCGGCACCAAAATCTTTAATTCCTTCGGGATTATTTTTTCCTTCGTATTTTCGGGCAATATGATTGGGCACAATGTCTATTATTACTTTTAATCCGGCTTTGTGTGTGCGGGCTATTAAAGCCTCAAATTCCTGCAATCTATTTGCCGGATTTGCAGCCAGATCAGGATTTACATTATAATAATCTTTTACCGCATACGGCGATCCTGCGCGGCCTTTAACTACTTCGGGATCGTCATTTGAAATTCCGTAAGCTGTATAATCCCCAACCAAAGCATGATGCGGAACTCCAGTATACCAAATATAAGTAACGCCCAAATCTTTAATTTCATGAAGCGCCTTATCTGTAAAATCATTAAACTTTCCTACTCCATTTTCTTCAATTGTTCCCCAGGGTTTGTTGGTTGTATTTTTATTTCCAAATAAACGTGTAAAAACCTGATACACTACAATTTTCTTATTTGTAGCATTTTCTTCATTTGCTGTATTCATTCTCAAATCTCTTGTTTTACATGCCGAAAACAGCATTGTTGCAGCCATTCCTGCAACCAAAATTCTTTTATTTATCATAATCCATTTATAAACTCCAATTTTTAAATTCTAAATTCCAGTTTTAGCGAAATCGAGATTATTTTTTACTGAGTTATTCTTAATCAATAGCAACCATTTTTTAAATTTAATCTAATTTTTAAAATTCAAAAGAAACAAAAATCATTTTGCATTAATTCTGTTCCTGAAAAGTCAACTACAACGAAATAGTTTGTTGTTTTGTTGGTAACTTAAAGAAGGTTCAAAGAGGCAAAGGTTTTTAATAATCTGAAATTTTGAAAATTGTTGTTTTTTAAATTGAATCCCGCATCTTTATGTTATACGCACTGCAGTGCGTCTCTACGATATACTTTATGCATAAAAATTCTTTTATAAACCTTTGAACCTTTGCTACTCTGAACCTTTGCATCTAAAAAATATAAATTAATCCTAATATCCTCAAAGGTTGTAACCTTTTTCATAAATTTGACAAAAATTTAATCAATTGAAGAAATCACTGTTTTTCATAACTTATTGTTTGCTGTTTTTAAGTGTTCAAAGCATTTTTGCGCAGGCACCTAAAAAAATTATTGTTGAAAATGCCGATTATTCTGATGTCAATCAGGAATTAATGCCAGATGCACTTTTACTAACCGGAAATGTAAAGGTAAATCATGACGGTGTTGTGCTAACTTGCAATAAAGCTTATTTTTTTCAAAAAGAAAACTACCTAAAAGCCTTTGGAAATGTACAATTAGTGCAGGGTGATACTTTATTTCTTAATAGTAAATACGCCGAATATAACGGAAATTTCAAAAGGGCTTTCGCGACAGGGGATGCCGTTATGAGTTCGCCGGATGCTACTTTGCAAACGGATACCATTAATTTTGACCGAAATGTTCAGGAAGTTTTTTACAACTCAAAAGGAACAATTGTAAATAAAGATAATACTTTGGTAAGTAAATCAGGCCGCTATTATGTTGCTCAAAAGAAGTTTCAGTTTTTAACCGAAGTGACAATTACGAATCCAAAATACGTTATTAAATCAAATCATTTAGATTATTATAGTAATTCAGGCCATAGTTATTTACTTGGTCCGTCGACAATTACAAGTAAAGCCAATTATATTTATACCGAAAAAGGATTTTATGATACGAAGAAAAACGTAGCTCATTTTGTTCGAAACTCTTATATCAAATATGATGACAGGCGTATAGAAGGCGATAGTTTATTTTATAATCGAAATACCGAATTTGCTTCGGCAACACGAAATGTAAAAATTACAGATTCTATTAATAAAGGTGTTGTAAAAGGCCATTATGCAGAATTATACAAGCTAAAGGACTCGATGTTTGTAACCAAAAGAGCTGTTGCGATTAACCAGGTTGAAAATGATTCGGTTTACATTCACGGAACAAAATTGATGGTTACAGGAAAAGAAGGCGAACGTATTTTGAGAGCTTATAATAATGTTCGTTTTTATAAAACTGACATGAGCGGAAAATGTGATTCGATTCATTCTAATTCTAAAACGGCTTTGACAAAACTAATCGGAAATCCGATTTTATGGAATGGCGAAAATCAGATTACCGGAGATATCATGCATTTAATTGGTGATAATAACACAAAAAAGCTCGATTCGCTAAAAGTCCTCAACAATACGTTTCTCGTCTCGCGGGACACGCTGAGCACTGGTTTTAATCAGGTAAAAGGACTTAATTTATTTGGAAAATTCAAAGAAGGAAAACTACATGATGTTGACGTCATCAAAAATACCGAAGTCATTTATTATATGCGAAATGACGCGAAGGAACTCATCGGAATTAATAAAAATGTAAGTAGTAAAATCAATCTTATTTTAGAGAATAATGCGGTTGAAACCATTACGTTTTTCAACAAAGTAGATGGCGATATTTATCCTGAAGCTGATTTACCCGAAAATGCCCGTAAATTAAGAGGTTTAGTCTGGCGCGGTGACGAGCGAATAAAGTCGAAAGATGATATTTTTACTGCCGAAGAAAATGAAATGAATGAGAAATTAATTCAGGAAGGAAAAGACGAAAACGCAAAAGAAAATGTTCCGATGAAAGTCAGGAAGGAAACACTTGATTACGGTAAAAAGAAACCAGCGATAAAAACTACAGCAAAAGCGAGTGCAAAAACTAAAAAGTAGTTTTTAGTTTTCAGTCGCAGTTTTCAGTTTTCTATCCTAAACTAAAAAACTTAGAATCTTAGTAGCTTAGCAACTTAGAACCTCAAAAAAATGAATCCAGATTTTATAAAATACCAGGCACAAACTTCTCCTTATCCATTAGGAATGGAAGTTTCACATGCCATTGGCTCTTATATTTACGACACTAACGATAAAAAATATTTAGATTTTGTTGCCGGAGTTTCTGCCTGCACATTAGGGCATCAGCATCCAAGGGTAAATCAGGCTATAAAAGATCAGTTAGATAAATATTCGCATGTAATGGTTTACGGCGAATATTCGCAAAGTCCGGCCGTACAGTATTGTAAGCTACTGGCTTCACTCCTGCCGGAATCTTTAAATAAAACCTATTTGGTTAATTCAGGTACAGAAGCGATTGAAGGCGCGCTTAAATTAGCCAAAAGATCAACAGGTCGCAGTCAGCTTATTTCGTGTCATAATGCTTATCATGGCAACACAATGGGCTCTATGAGTGTTATGGGATTTGAAGAACGCAAACAAGCTTTTAGACCATTGCTTCCTGACGTTGATTTTATTACCTTTAACAACGAAGAAGATTTACAAAAAATAACAACCAGAACTGCGGCAATTTTACTTGAAACAATTCAGGGCGGTGCCGGATTTATTCAGCCTCACGATAACTTTTTACAGAAAGTCCGTAAGCGCTGTGATGAAGTTGGTGCCATGATGATTGTCGATGAAATTCAACCTGGTTTCGGCAGAACAGGAAAACTTTTTGGTTTTCAAAATTACGATGTCGTACCGGATATTGTGGTTATGGGAAAAGGAATGGGTGGTGGAATGCCTGTAGGAGCCTTCACAGCTTCGGCAGAAAAAATGGATCTTTTAACAGAAAATCCTAAATTAGGGCATATAACCACATTTGGAGGCCATCCTGTCATTGCGTCAGCTTGTTTAGCTACTTTGCAGGAATTAACTGAAACTAATTTGATGCAAGAAGCATTAGAGAAGGAAAAACTGTTCAGATCGCTTTTGGTACATCCTTTGATAAAGGAAGTTAGAGGAAAAGGATTAATGCTTGCCGCAATGACCGAAACTGCCGAAATAACCAATGAAGTTATTTTAAGCTGTCAGGACAAAGGTCTTATTTTATTCTGGTTACTATTTGAAGGATGTGCTATACGAATAACGCCTCCATTAACCATCTCTGAAGAAGAAATAAAAGAAGGCTGCGCCATAATTTTAGAAGTTATGGATCAAATCATTAAAAGACAACAAAAAGCTTAATTAAAGCTTTACATTAAAAAGAAGAATAATAACGAATAATCTTTTACATTTCAGAAGATTATGATTAAAAACAGAATGTGAATTCTGTCCATATTGTTAATTAAATTGTTCAAAACAATTAATTTCCTTTCCACACAACAATAATATGGTTGCCTAAATTTATAACAGGCTAATTTCAAATAAAACAAAGTATGCAATTAAGCAACGAAGAAGAAGATTATAACCTATCCTTATCAAAATTTGAGTCTATGTTAAAAACTAACAAAGTACTCTTTTTTGATTCTGAAGAATTTGAAGAAATTATTCTTCATTATTTAGATATAGGTAAGGCTAATTTAGCAAAAAAGGCCTTAAAACTTGCATTAGACCAACACCCAAAATCTACAGGCTTAAAATTAGTACAAGTAGAAATGCTGGTTTATGACGACAAACTTGAGATTGCTGAGAAGCTTTTAAATGAGTTGTATGCAATTGAACCAAATAACGAGGAAATTTACATCCAGAAAGCGAATATCTGCTCCAAAAGAGATCAACACGAGAAAGCTGTAGAATTGCTTAAAATTGCCTTGCAATATACTGACGACTACGCCGATGTGTACAACTTAATTGGAATGGAATATCTTTTCATGGATAACCTTGAGATGGCAAAAGAAAGTTTCATCAAATGTCTTGAAGAAGATTTAGAAGATCAATCTGCGCTTTATAATGTAGTTTACTGTTTTGAATTTTTAGATCAAAACCAGGAAGCTATTCTTTATCTTAACGATTATATCAACAAAAACCCATATAGTGAAATCGCCTGGCATCAACTTGGACGTTTGCATTATGGGGTAAAAGAATACGAAAACGCCATTCGTGCTTTTGATTATGCAACACTTATTGACGATGAGTTTTTAGGTGCTTTTATGGAAAAAGCAAAAGCTTACGAGCGTCTTAAAAAATACAACGAAGCTATTGAAAGCTACAACCGCACGATCGAATTAGACGATGCGACTTCGTATGCTCTATTACGAATTGGTAAGTGTTACGAAAAATTGGGGAATTCTGTAAAAGCGCTTCAATATTATAACCAAACTGTTCATGAAGATCCGCTTTTAGACAAAGGCTGGATTGCCATTACTGATTTTCATGTTCGCCAGAAAAACTTCCAAAAAGCATTATTTTTTGTAAATAAAGCTTTAGCTATCGACAATCAAAATCGTTTGTATTGGAAACGTTATGCAACGATCAACAAACAAATGAACTTTTTTGAAGAAGCAGAATTTGGATATAGAAAAGCGGTAGAATTTGGTGATTATGCGCTAGATACCTGGTTATTCTGGGTTGATATTTTACAATTTTTAGGAGAATTTGAAAGCGCAATTCAGACTTTATTGCAAGCTACTGAGTATTTTCCTGAAGAAAATGAAATAGAATATCGTTTGGCAGGATTGTATTTTATGATTCAGGACAACACAAAAGCAAAATTCCATTTAAGCAATGGGTTACGTTTAAACTTTGATAATTACATTTTAATCGAAGATTTATTTCCAGTGGTTTGGACAAAGAAAACGGTTAGAAACTATATAGAAAAACACAGAAAACAATAATGATTGATATTTTAAAAAGACGTTTTGGCTTATTAGGGCGTAATATTAGTTACTCATTTTCAAAAGGATATTTTACTGAAAAGTTTAATAATGATGAAGTTTTTTTGGGCAACAGCTATGAAAACTTCGATATTTCAGAAATTAATCATTTCAGTGGATTAATAAAAAACAATCCTGATTTAAAAGGGCTAAATGTAACGATACCTTATAAAGAACAAGTTATTCCGTTTTTAGATAAATTATCAAAAAAAGCAGCCATAATTGGAGCCGTTAACACCATTAAATTCACCAAAAAAGAAAAATTAAAAGGCTACAATACAGATTATTATGGTTTTAAAAAGTCTTTAAAGCCCTTATTAGAACCACATCATAAAAAAGCGCTTATTCTTGGTACAGGAGGCGCATCAAAAGGTGTTGCCTTTGCCCTTGACGAACTTAATATTCCGTACACTTTTGTCTCCAGGGAAGCAAAAGAAAACATTATTGATTACGATTTGATAAATGCCACTACATTTGATAATTTTCAAATCATAATCAACTGTACGCCAGTAGGAACAAGCCCGAATATTGAAGCTTGTCCTAATCTTCCGTACGAGTTTTTTACAGATAAGCACATCGCTTACGATTTAATTTATAATCCTGAAGAAACGCAATTTTTAAAAAATGCTAAAGAAAAAGGAGCAATAATTAAAAACGGTTATGATATGCTTATTTTTCAGGCTGAAAAAGCATGGAAAATATGGAATAAATAAAAAACAGCAGAGGGTAAAATGTTAAGGTAATTTTCGTACTTTTAGACTACTCATTTATAAGTAGTTATGAAAAAATTCTACCTTTTTTTACTGCTATTTTTATTTATTACTTTTTTCGCAAAAGCTCAGGACACTGAAGAAGCTGCCAAAAACGTATATACAGAGGCACGCTATCATTATTATCTAAAAACCATTTTATTATTTAATGAATATTTAGATACAGATTCCGGATCATTTAATACGACCGAACTTCGATTTTTACATCCTATCGCCAACAAAGCATGGAATTTAAGAATTGATCTTCCTTTAATTTCAACCAACTCAAGTTCTGATAATAAAACCGGAATTGGTGATATTGGTGCAGGAATCAGTTATATCCCTTATTTAGAACATGAAAATGGCGGAATTGCTTTTCGCGCCAGAGTCATTTCTAATTCGGCAACTGATCCCGCTCGCGGATCCGGGAAATGGGTTTTCTCTCCTGCCTTTTTCTACGGAAAATATTTAAAGAAAGACAAAATAATATGGATTTCTTCTCTGGAAAACCAGCTTAGTTTTGCAGGTTCGGATAATAGAGAAGACATTAATACAACTTCGTTTGAAAATTATTTCATGTTTATAATGGGAAAAAACTGGATTGCAGCTGATGCGGCATTTAGATATAACGCTACAAACAAAGGATTTCCAAACAATGCTTTTTTAGAATTTGGCAGACGAATAACAGCAAACGATATGGCCTATATTCATCCAAGTGTGGGTTTTGGAAGTCATAAGTCTTATAATTTTGGTATTGAAGTCGGAATGTTAATTCTCTTTTAAGTTTTAATTAAAATAAGAAGTTATTTACTAAAATATTATTTTATTATTGTTTTTCTTAAAACGATATTGTTTTTAAATTTAAATTTACTTCAAAAATAAAGCGAAAAAACAAGTATCATAATCTTAAATCACTTCAATAAATAAGAATTTCACCGCAAAATAGCAGATAAACAAACGATTTATTTTGTATTTAGAAACACCTTTACTATCTTTCGCAATGTTTAAATCAATATACTTATACATTTAAAATGTTAGAAGAAAAGAATGATAACCTGCAAGAGGCAGACGGAAAAGTTGGAATCGAAATTAGTGATTCTATCGAGAATGATGCAATTGAAACATCAGAGACAGTGACAGCACCCGAAAATGAAATAGAAAGTGCAGATGAAACTGTGGAAGCAAATCATCAAACAGCATTAGACGCTATTACAAATTCGAATGCCGAAGAGAGTGAAGATGAGACGCTAAAAGAGCGTCATGATATTCCTATGCAGGATTATGACACTTTTTCAATGGATGCGCTTGTTGATGAATTGAAAAAACTTGTCAATACAGATAAAGTAATGTCTGTAAAAGATCATATTGAAGAAATTAAAAAATCGTTTTTATTACAATACAATCATCTTATAGAGGAGAAAAAAGAAGAATTTAACGCTTCTAAAGAGGATCCAAATGAAGAATTTGAATATCATTCTCCTTTAAAATCTAAATTTGACGAATACTACAACATCTTTAGAGAAAAAAGAAATGTTCATTTTAAACATTTACAAACTAATTTAAAAACAAATTTAGAGAATCGACTTGCTATTGTTGAAGAACTAAAAGAGCTTATAAATCCGCAGGAAAACATCAAAGACACACTTAAACATTTTAATGATTTAAGAGAAAGATGGAAAAATGCAGGAGCAATTCCGAAAGATAAATACAATCACGTTTGGAATAATTATCACTTTCATGTAGAAAATTTTTATGATTATCTGCATTTAGATCGTGAAGCAAGAGATTTAGACTTTAAATATAACTTAGATCAAAAGCAAAAAATTATTGCTCGCGTTGAAGAATTGGTTAATGAAACTGATATTAGCAAAGCTTTCCGTGAATTGCAGGATTTACACAGAATCTGGAAAGAAGATATCGGACCGGTTTCTAAAGAACACCGTGATGTGATTTGGAATAAATTTAGTGAGTTAACTAAAAAAATTCATGATAAAAGAGAACTTTTATTTGAAAGCCAAAGAGCAAACGAACAGCAAAACCTTGAAGTTAAAAAGGAAATTATTGCAAAAATAGAAGTACTGGGTACCGAAAAAGTAAACTCACATTCGCAATGGCTGGTACAAATACAAAAAGTTGAAGCACTTAGAAATGAGTTTTTTGCAGCTGGTAAAGTTCCATCTGAAGTAAATGAAGAAACATGGGCCGCGTTTAAAACTGCCGTTAGAAACTTTAATTCATTTAAAAATTCGTTTTACAAAGACATTAAAAAAGACCAAAACGATAATTTAAATAAAAAAATGGCTTTGGTTGCTAAAGCCAAAGAATTACAGGAAAGTACAGATTTTGCTGCCACTACTCCAATAATGAAGCAAATTCAGGAAGAATGGAAGCAAATTGGACATGTGCCTAAAAAATATTCTGATAAAATCTGGAAAGAATTCAAAGACGCCTGCAATCATTATTTTGACAAATTAAAAGAGCATAAATCTGAAGAAAACGGTGATGAAGTTGCTGCTTTTGATAATAAAAAAGCTTATTTAGATATTCTGAGAACTTATCAGTTAACAGGTGATCACAAAACAGATTTAGATGCAATAAAACAACATATTGAAACCTGGAAAGGCTTTGGAAAAGTTCCTTTTTCAAGACGTCATATTGAAGGTAAATTCAATAAAATTCTGGATGCTCTTTTCGAAAAATTAAGTTTGAGTAAGAAAGAAACAGAAATGATGCGTTTCTCAAACAGAATAGATTCATTATCTGAAAGTAACGACACGAGAAAATTAGATAACGAAAAGATTTTCTTAATGCGTAAAATTGAAGAAGTACAAAACGAAATATTCCAATTAGAGAATAACATTCAGTTTTTTACGAATACTAAAAACGCTAAAAAAGAGAATTCAATTGTTCTTGAAGTTCGTAAAAACATTGCTATTCACAAGGAAAGTCTTGACGTTTGGAAAGACAAACTGAAACAATTGCGAAATTTAGGTCAGGAATAAGATTTAAATATTAAAAATAAATTAGGGTGTAATGAATTTCATTGCACCTTTTTTTATGCACTAGGTTTTTTTTACCGCAAAGCACGCAAAGATTTTACGCAAAGTTCGCAAAGCTGGAACATACAAAGCTTTGCGAACTTTGCGTTTTTTTATAAGCTCAGTCTAAAAAAACATTGCGTGCTTTGCGGTTAAATAATCCTCAAACTTAACATTCTAATTAAATTTGATAAAACTATTCTGTAAAATATTGATTATATTTGAGTATCAAAAGATTATAAACCTTAATACAATATCACATGAAATTTACAAGAAAAGCAAATGCTAACTGGCAAGGAACCGGTATGGAAGGAACTGGAAAAATTAGCACTCAAAGTACAACCCTCGATAATGCTCAATTATCATTTAAAACCAGATTTGCAGATGGCGTTGGAACAAATCCTGAGGAACTTGTTGCTGCAGCTCATTCGGGGTGTTTTACAATGCAATTAAGTTTTTTACTAAATGAAGGAGGTTTTACTGCAGATGATTTATCAACAGAAGCGACTGTAACTTTTGAAGATGGCACAATTACTTTAATTCATTTAGATTTAAAAGGAAAAGTCCCTTCTATTTCTGCAGAAGAATTTGAGAAAACAGCAGCAAAAGCAAAAGAAATTTGTCCGATATCTAAACTATTGAATACTACAATTACCTTATCTGCTACTTTAGTAAGTTAATTTAAAAAGTATAAGGCATAAAAAAAACCATTCGTTGTAACGAATGGTTTTTTTTTATTATCAAAAGAAATAGAATTCTAGTTCATTGTAGCTTTTAATGCTTTTGCCTCAGCAGTCATTTCTAAAGCTTTGTAAACTCCTAATAATGTTTTAGAAACATCATCATTTTTAGGATCTAATTCATGTGCTTTTTTAAGATAAGGAATTACTCCTTTGAAAACATTTTCTCTTTCTGTTTTCAAAACGTCATAACGCTTCATATCTTTTGCAGAAGTTCCCAATTTGTTCATTTCGTCAATGATTGGTTTCTCAGCCTCTAATTTTAAAGCTGCAAGATTAAGGTAAGCATTTGTATAGTTTGGATCAATTTCGATTGATTTCAAATAATATTTTTCAGCATCGGCATTGTTTTTAGCATTTGCACTAATAACTCCTAAGTTGAAAACTAAATCAGCATTGTTTGGATCTTTTTGTAAAGCCTCTCCAACTAATTTTTTGTAAGTATCAAAATCTTTAGTTTCTAAATATAAATTAGCTTCTGAAAGAATTAAAGAAGAATCATCCGGATTTGCTTTTCTTGCATCTGCAATTGCTTTTTTAGCATCTTCAACACGTCCTTTTTGTACTAAAATCAAAGCTAAGTTTTTGTAGATCTCACCTCTTTTAGAAGGAATTGCTTCTGTTTTAGGTTTTTCGTGAGTTCCTAATTTAATAGCCAAATCTCTTTCGCTAGCTGTATTGAAACCATCTTCGTTACCAGAAGCTTTGTTGATTGCAGTATAGCTTGTTCCTTTTCCAGAATAGTTTAATTTTTTCAACTCTTCATACATTGGTAAAGCTGTATCGTAATCCTGAGCATTTACAGCTGTTGAAGCAGCATAATACAAGTTAATTGTATCTTTTCTGTCTAACAAATAAGCATCATACAATTTTTTTGCTCCATCAGCATGTTTGTTTGCCTGAGTGTCAGCAATTGCTGAATTAATCAATAAACCTTTAATTTGAGTAATTGAAGCTGCAGCCTGAGTTGAATACTTTTGTTTTCCAGATGCTTTTTCAACTTCAATCAATTTATTATAGCTTTGAGCAGCTGAAGATAAATTTTTACTTTCTTCTACTTTTTTATTTGCTAAATCAAGGTAAGCATTACCTTGTACAAAATAATATTGAGCCTGTTCAACATCTTTGGCATTCACCACCATGTTTTCAGCATCTTTTAGTATCGTAATTGCTCCTTGAGCATCTCCGCCTTTTAATGCTTTTTCAGCACTTTTAATTTGATCTTTTTGAGCAAAAGTAGCTACCGAAATCAATAATGCTGACGCAAGTATTACATATTTACTTTTCATAATATTCAATTTGTGTATTTAATTTTAATTTTCGTGGTTATATATTTTTACTCTTCCGATTCTTCTTCAGAATCATCTTCGTCTTCTACTACTTCATCAGTATCGTCTTCATCGTCTTCAACTGTACCGTCGTCTTCAAGAACTTCCAAATCTGGCTTAACTCTTTCGATAACCGGCCCAACTACATTTCCATCTTCATCAACAACAACTTCTTCAACATCGTCTTTCATGACTTTTGTTACGGCTGCAATAGAATCTTTACCTTTTAAGTTAATTAATCGAACCCCTTGAGTTGCACGACCCATTACACGTAAATCTTCGATAGCCATTCTAATTGTCAATCCTGATTTATTGATAATCATTAAGTCATCAGCATCAGTTACAGCGTTGATAGAAATAAGTTTTCCTGTTTTTTCTGTAATGTTAAGTGTCTTCACACCTTTTCCACCACGGTTCGTAATTCTGTAAACATCTTCTCCGTCTTCGTCTACTAATTTGGTACGTTTTCCGTATCCATTTTCAGTTACAACTAAAATTTGCGAATCGTTAACATCATTTTTAGCAACAGTAACCATACCAATTACTTCATCAGTATCGTCTTTTAAGCTAATTCCACGAACTCCAGAAGCTGTTCTTCCCATCGGACGTGTTTTAGTTTCTTCAAAACGAACCAATTTACCAGATTTAACGGCCAGGATAATTTGGCTTTCACCGTCTGTTAATTGCGCACCCATTAATTCGTCGCCTTCCTTAATAGTAATAGCCGCAACTCCATTTACTCTTGGTTTAGAATATTTCTCTAAAGAAGTTTTCTTAACCTGACCTTGTTTGGTAACCATTACAAGGTTATGACTGTTGATATAATCTTTATCTTTTAAGTCTTGCGTACAAATGAAAGCTTTTACTTTATCATCGCTTTCAATGTTTACAAGGTTCTGAATTGCTCTACCTTTTGCCGTTTTACTTCCTTCCGGAATTTCGTAAACACGCATCCAGAAACATTTTCCTTTTTGGGTAAAGAACATCATATATTGGTGGTTGGTTGCAACGAACATGTGCTCAAGGAAATCCTGATCTCTTGTTCCTGCACTTTTTTGTCCAACTCCTCCTCTATTCTGCGTTTTATATTCTGTTAAGTTCGTACGCTTGATATAACCTGCATGAGAAATTGTAATTACTACATTTTCATCGGCAATTAAATCTTCGATACTTACATCTCCACCAGAATATTCAATTTGAGAACGACGCTCATCTCCGTATTTCTCACGAATTTCTTCAAGTTCCTCCTTAATTAATTTAGTTCTCAAATCAACATCAGCTAATAATGCTTTTAAGTGCTCAATTAATTTCATTAATTCTTCAAACTCAGCTCGTAATTTATCCTGCTCCAGACCTGTTAACTGACGCAAACGCATCTCAACAATAGCACGGGCCTGAATATCTGATAATTTAAATCTTTCGATTAATTTCTCACGAGCTTCTTCCGTGTTTTTAGAACCTCTAATTATAGCGATTACTTCATCAATATTATCAGAAGCAATAATTAAACCTTCTAAAATATGTGCTCTTTCTTCGGCTTTACGTAATTCAAATTGTGTTCTACGAACTACAACATCATGACGGTGCTCAATAAAATAGTGAATCATATCTTTTAGATTCAACATTTGAGGACGTCCTTTTACCAATGCAATATTGTTTACACTGAAAGAAGATTGCAGTGAAGTAAACTTATATAAGGTATTCAAAACTACGTTTGGCGTAGCGTCACGTTTCAGGATATAAACGATACGCATACCGTTTCTGTCAGATTCGTCACGAATATTGGCAATACCTTCAATTTTTTTATCGTTAACCAAATCAGCCGTACGTTTGATCATTTCGGCTTTGTTAACCTGATATGGAATCTCGGTAACGATGATACATTCTCTACCGTCAACTTCTTCAAAACCAACTTTTGCACGCATTACAATACGTCCTCTACCGGTTTTAAAAGCTTCACGAACGCCTTCATAACCATATATTACACCACCAGTTGGAAAATCAGGAGCTTTAATATGTGTCATTAATTCGTCAACTTCAATATCGTTATTATCAAGGTACGCCAATGTACCATTGATTACTTCAGTTAAATTGTGTGGAGGCATATTGGTTGCCATACCTACTGCAATACCGGTTGCACCGTTTACTAACAAGGTAGGAACTCTTGTAGGCATTACTTTTGGCTCATATAATGTATCGTCAAAGTTCAATTGAAAATCAACTGTTTCTTTTTCGATATCTGCCATAATATCCTCAGAGATTTTTCGCATTCTGGCCTCAGTATAACGCATTGCCGCCGGACTATCTCCATCGACAGAACCAAAGTTACCCTGACCATCAACTAATAAATATCGCATACTCCATTCCTGAGCCATACGTACCATCGCATCATAAACAGATGTATCTCCGTGTGGGTGATACTTACCCAGAACCTCCCCTACGATTCTCGCAGATTTTTTGTGGGCAGATCTTGATGTTACTCCTAAGTCATACATTCCGTAAAGAACTCTTCGATGCACTGGTTTCAAGCCATCTCTAACATCCGGAAGCGCTCTTGATACGATTACTGACATCGAATAATCGATGTAAGCTGATTTCATTTCATCTTCTATGTTAATGGGAATTAACTTTTCTCCTTCAGACATAAGTTGTTATGTTTAATAATTATATTAGTTTCAAAGCGTGCCAAGATACGGTTTTTTGAAATTTTTTCAGCTATTTACTTACACTTATTTCAATGATTTATTAACAACTTTATTTTACTTTTTAGTTAATAAATTAAGCGTTTTTTAACGCTTTTATTGTTATTTTTTTTGTCTATTAGCTGACAGGAGATTCGGAAGGGTATGGTTTTTGTTTTTCAAAGACTAATTCACTAAATTTACAATTACAATTATATATTATGGATGATAATTTTTCACCAAGAGTAAAAGATGTTATTACCTACAGTAAAGAAGAGGCCTTACGTTTGGGTCACGACTTTATAGGTACTGAACATCTAATGCTAGGCATTTTGAGGGATGGAAACGGTAAAGCCATTCATATACTTAATAACCTTGCAGTCGATTTAGATCATTTGCGCAGAAAGGTAGAAATACTGAGTCCGGCCAATCAAAGCGTTGAAGTAAATGCTGAAAAGAAAAATCTTCATCTTACCCGTCAAGCGGAAAGGGCACTGAAGACAACTTTTCTGGAAGCGAAAGTATTTCAGAGCTCATCAATTAGCACGGCCCACCTGCTTTTATGTATCTTACGAAACGAAAACGATCCCACAACCAAGCTGTTGAATAAACTAAAAATAGATTATGACATAGCTAAAGAACAATATTTAAATATGACTCCAAACGAAGAAGAATTCTTAGAAAACTTGCCAAGAAACGAATCATACAATGACGATTCAGGACAAGATGACAGTCTTAAGGAAAGTAGTTTTAATAATCCAGCCAATAAGTCAAACAAAAAATCCAAGACTCCGGTTTTAGATAATTTTGGGAGAGATTTAACAGAAATGGCCGAAGAAGGAAAACTAGATCCTGTTGTAGGACGCGAAAAAGAAATAGAGCGTGTATCGCAAATTTTAAGCCGTAGAAAAAAGAACAACCCACTTCTTATTGGTGAACCAGGAGTTGGTAAATCTGCTATTGCCGAAGGATTAGCATTGCGTATCATTCAGAAAAAAGTATCACGTATTCTTTTCCACAAACGTGTAGTAACGCTTGATCTGGCAAGTTTAGTTGCCGGAACAAAATACCGCGGTCAGTTTGAAGAAAGAATGAAAGCCGTGATGAACGAACTTGAAAAAAATGACGATATCATTCTTTTCATTGATGAAATTCACACTATTGTGGGTGCTGGCGGAGCAACAGGTTCTCTTGATGCTTCAAACATGTTCAAACCTGCATTAGCAAGAGGCGAAATTCAATGTATTGGTGCAACAACGCTTGATGAGTACAGACAATATATTGAAAAAGACGGAGCTCTTGAAAGACGTTTTCAAAAAGTAATTGTAGAACCAACTTCTGTTGAGGAAACAATCGCGATTTTGAACAATGTAAAAGACAAATACGAAGATCACCATAACGTAACTTACACGCAGGAAGCGATCGAAGCTTGTGTTAAATTAACAAACAGATATATGTCTGAGCGTTTTTTACCGGACAAAGCTATTGATGCTCTTGACGAAGCTGGTTCTCGTGTACACATTACTAATATTGATGTTCCTAAACAAATTCTTGATTTAGAGCGTCAGTTAGAAGAAGTTCGCGAAAACAAAAACATGGTAGTGAAAAAACAAAAATATGAAGAAGCTGCCAAACTTCGTGATGATGAAAAACGTATCGAAAAAGATTTAGCTGTTGCACAAGAGCAATGGGAAGAAGATTCTAAAAACAACAGAATTGAAGTTACAGAAGATAATGTAGCCGATGTTGTTTCCATGATGACCGGGATTCCTGTAAACAGAATTGCACAAACAGAGAGTAATAAATTAGCCAAATTACCTGAATTGATTCAGAATAAAGTAATTGGTCAAAACGATGCGGTTTTAAAAATTGCACGTTCTATTCAACGTAACAGAGCCGGACTTAAAGATCCTAATAAACCAATTGGTTCGTTTATTTTCTTAGGTCAGACCGGAGTTGGTAAAACCCAATTGGCAAAAGTTTTAGCAAAAGAATTATTCGATTCTGAAGATGCATTGGTTCGTATCGACATGAGTGAATACATGGAAAAATTTGCTATCTCTCGTTTAGTTGGAGCGCCTCCGGGATACGTAGGTTACGAAGAAGGTGGACAATTAACTGAAAAAGTTCGTAGAAAACCTTATTGTGTTGTTCTTTTAGATGAGATCGAAAAAGCGCATCCGGATGTGTTTAATATGATGCTTCAGGTGCTTGATGACGGATATTTGACCGATAGTTTAGGTCGTAAAATCGACTTTAAAAATACTATCATTATCATGACATCTAACGTTGGAGCACGTCAGTTGAAAGATTTTGGACAAGGTGTAGGATTCGGAACTGCTGCAAAAGTGGCTCAGGCCGATGAAAACTCAAAAAGCATTATCGAAAATGCATTGAAAAAAACTTTCGCTCCAGAATTTTTAAACAGAATTGATGACGTAATCGTGTTCAACGCATTAGAGAAACATGATATTGATTTGATTATCGAAATCGAGCTTACAAAACTGTACACTCGTATTGCTGAATTAGGATATAAATTAAGTCTTACTGATAAAGCAAAAGCATTTATCGCTGAAAAAGGTTTTGACAGACAATTTGGTGCAAGACCTCTAAAAAGAGCGATTCAGAAATATGTTGAAGATTTGTTAGCAGAAGAAATCATTACTTCAAAAATACATTCAGGTGATGAAATCTTAATGGATTTAAAAGATGATTCTCAGGAACTTTCTGTAGAAGTACACAAAGCCGAAGAGCCTACAAATCTATAAATTGATAAATTTTATAACAGAAATAACAAACCCGTTACGTTTTTATAACATAACGGGTTTTTTCTTTGGATAAAATCGTATATTTATTAAAAGCAAATAGCTACTTTTGAATATTAAATTTTATAACAAACAATAACGTATGCTTCAAAATAAAGTCATTTTAGGTAGCGAAGAATGGTGCTCATTTCCAGAACTAGGAATCCCTACAATCAAGGCTCGCGTCGATTCTGGCGCAAAAACTTCGGCAATGCACGCCATAAACATAGCTCCTTTTATAAAAAATGATGCCAATTGGGTAAAATTCGACATTAACCCTATTCAGAATAATATCAAAACCATTATTCATTGTGAAGCTCCGCTGGTTGACAAACGAATTGTAAAAAGTTCAAGCGGTTTTAGAGAACATCGTTATGTTATTCAAACCAACTTAAAAATTGGCGATGCAAAATGGCCAATCGAAATGACTTTGACCAATCGTGACTCAATGGGTTTTCGCATGCTTTTAGGACGCGAAGCCATGAGCGGACGTGTATTGGTTGATCCTGAAGAAAAATACATGTTGGGACAGCCAACAACTGAAGCGTTAAAAGAATTATACCAAAACTCAGAAAAAGCAAGTTCTGGTTTGCGAATCGGACTTTTGGCGAGTAATCCTGAATTATACAGCAATAAAAGAATCATGGAAGCCGGCGAAATGCGCGGTCACGAAATGCATTTTTTGAATATCAAAGAATGTTACATGAAACTGGATGCTAAAACTCCTGAAATTCATTACAGAGGCGGAAAAATATTGAATCAATTTGACGCTATTATTCCGAGAATTCGACCAAGCATTACGTTTTATGGTTGTGCTTTAACACGTCAGTTTGAGGCTTTGAAGGTTTTCGTTTTAAACTCGGCTACAGCCATAACGCAATCGCGAGATAAATTATACTCATTGCAATTGCTTTTAAACAGCGGAATTGACATCCCAACAACCGGTTTTGCCAATTCTCCTCTAGATACTGACAACTTGATTAAAATGGTTGGAGGTTCGCCTTTAATCGTAAAATTACTGGAAGGAACTCAAGGAAAAGGTGTTGTTTTGGCAGAAACAAAAAAAGCGGCAGAAAGTGTTATCAACGCTTTTAAAAGCTTAAATGCAAACATTTTAGTTCAGGAATTCATTAAAGAAGCCAACGGAAAAGACATTCGTTGTTTTGTAATTGACGGAAAAGTAGTTGCGGCAATTCAGCGTGAAGCAATGCCAGGCGAATTCAGAGCGAATATTCACTTGGGCGGAACAGCTTCTGTTATAAAAGTAACTGCAGAAGAGAAAAAAATTGCCATTAAAGCCGCAAAAGCAATGGATTTAAAGGTTGCTGGAGTTGATATTATTCGTTCTTCAAAAGGACCTTTATTGCTGGAAGTAAACTCTTCTCCTGGACTTGAGGGAATTGAAGGTGCAACAAATAAAGACATTGCCGGAGAAATGATCAAAGCCATTGAGAAGAATTTTAAATTGATATAAGTTAATCACAATTCGTATAATATAAAAGCAAAGTAGCCCCAATATTGTCATCCCGAGGAACGAGGGATCACACTCGTAGCTCGACAACGGCTTTCGATTTACTTTGCGGAGTTTCTAGTGCGATCCCTCGTTCCTTGGGATGACACAAACACATACTAGCTTTGTCAAAGTTTAAAACTTTGACAAAGCTTTTTTTAAACATAAATCCAAAAAAAATGACACTATACCCCTATTTAGACATTGTTTTTAGAAGTCTCGCTGTTTATTTTTTCATGACAATTGCAATTAGAATTTTCGGTAAAAAAGAACTTTCACAATTAAATACTGCCGATATCATTCTGATTTTACTAATTAGCAACTCTGTTCAAAATGCAATGGTTGGACCGGATACAAGTCTTTGGGGAGGTTTGGTTGCGGCTTTGGTTTTGTTTGTAATCAATTTTGTTATAAAAAAACTAACGCACAAATACAAAGTGCTCAACGATTTACTTCTGGATAAACCTGAAATCCTGATTCACGATGGAAAACTTGACTTTAAAGCCTTAAGCAAATTAGACATTTCACACGACGAATTGAAAGAAGCGATGCGCGAACATGGTTTAGAACATTATACCGATGTAAAGCTTTGTATGCTCGAAATTGACGGTACAATCAGTGTAATTTCTGAAGACAAAAAGAATCTGAAACAAACGCATTATAAAAGAAAGCACAATCATAAGAATTTTAGAAAATAACTGTTAGAAATTCCAAATTCCAAACTGAAAACAAATTCAAGTACAAAAATTTCAAATTCCAACTAACTAAACCAATCAATGAAGAAATTATTCCCGATTTTATTTGCTTTTATTATTACCAACGGATTTTCCCAAAATCTAAATAGTAAAAGACTAGACAGTTTATTTCAACTTTTAGACAAAAACAATAAATATATGGGAAGCATTGCGATTTCAGAAAACGGAAAACTTATTTATTCAAACTCTATTGGTTATGAAAATGTTGAGGCTTCAAAAAAATCAGATATAAACACTAAATACAGAATTGGTTCTATTTCGAAAATATTTACTGCTTCATTGATTTTTAAAGCTATTGAAGAGAAAAAAATCAATTTAAACCAAACGATGAATCAATACTTTCCAACAATAAAAAATTCCGGCAAAATCACTATTTCAAATCTATTGAATCATCGAAGCGGCATACATGATTTTACTAATGATGACAGCTACTTTGATTGGAATACACAATATCAGTCAAGAGAAAAAATGATTGAGAGAATTGCTTCCGGAGAAATTGCTTTTGAGCCTGACACAAAAGGGGAATACAGTAATTCTAATTATGTGCTGCTAACTTTTATTCTTGAAGATATTTACAAAAAATCCTATTCTGAAATTTTAGCTCAAAAGATAATCAAACCCCTAAAGCTTAAAAACACTTATTTTGGAGGAAAAATAAACACAGACAACAAAGAATGTAATTCTTATACCTATTCCGGAAAATGGCAAAAAAGTACTGAAACAGATATGTCTATTCCGCAAGGAGCCGGAGGAATTGTTTCGAACCCAACTGATCTGAATCTTTTTATTGAAAGTCTGTTTGCGGGTAAAATCATTTCTGCAGAACATTTAAATGAAATGAAAACCATAAAAGACAAATTTGGTATGGGAATGTTTGAATTTCCTTATCAGGATAAAAAAATATACGGTCACACGGGTGGAGTTGACAGATTTAAATCGGTATTGGCTTATTTGCCAAAAGAAAAACTGGCAATAGCATTTTGTTCAAACGGAAAAGATTATGATAATAACAATGTTTTACAATGTGTTTTAAGTTCTTATTTTAATAATCCATTTCAAATGCCAATATTTTAAAAATTCCAAATAAAAAATTCCAAATTCCAACGCTTTGGGATTTGGAATTTAATATTGAAACCTGCGTTTTTTATTTCCAAAACTCAAACCATTTCTTTTCATTAATTACATCAATGTTAATAGTTTTTATAGTTGTAGTGGTCAATCCAAATAACTTAAGATTTTGATTTAAATTGGATAAAATATAATCCTGCTCTTTCGGGAATTTCTCAGCAATCATCTTATAATAAACTAAAAGTTTTTTATCTTTTACTCCATTCACAGCTTGTAGCGCCGCATGAATAACCAAATTTGAGCTATCTTGTAAACCCACTATAAAAGTATCGACATAATCACTTTTATTTTCTAATTGTCCAAGAGAATAATAAGCAGCCTTTTTTATTTCTTCATTTTCATTATATACAAATGGAACCATAACAGCTCCGTAATCGAATTTCATTTCTTTCAGTAAATAAGTACCGAATCTAAATGTTTCTTCATCTTTTATTCTCTCAATATTGTTTTTGATAAATTCTTTCCAATCAGCACTTTTATTTTTTGCGTACCAAAACACAAACTGAAACACAGACAAAATATCTTCTTTGGCAAAAGCTGTCAAATAAGGATAAGCCCGATTATAATCAAACTTAACAAGCACCTGAAGCAGCATTTTTTTAATTTTACCAGTAGCCGATTTATACTGTTCTTCAAGAAAATTCAATTCGCCAGAGTCTATTTTTTTCTTTTTTAAGATTCCATATAAACATTCTAATTTTATCTTTTCGTCATCCGTAGCAGCATAAACACTCAAAATATGCGATACAGCACCGCCTAATGTATAATTGAATAACTCTGTTTCTGCTTCATTTTCAGAAGTAATTTCATCAAGCCAGCGTTCGTACCAATCCAGAAAATTGGATTCAAAAACAAAAAATGGCTTTTGCAGATCTAAATCAATATTCACGATTCGCCCTTTAAATTCTCCATTTAAAACAAGTCCATAATAATAAGTACAGCCTTGAGTGCCAATGGGTAAAACACCTGAATATAATTTCCCTGATTCAACATCAAAATCATCGTCAGACAGGTTTTCATTTTCATCAATATTTTTTGTCAAATCTTTCCAGAATTCATCGCTCATTTCTGGATTTAACATACAGTCTTCTTTTAAATATTTTTCCGGATTAGCTGAAATAAATTCCTCAACATTTTTCCCGAGAGGAAATATTCCATAACCGGGACCGGCAGCAGAATCCTGATAAGATATTCCACCATTGCCAATATGCAGTAAAAACGTTTTGTAACCATCCGGAAGAGAAACATTGTAATCACTCTCAAATTGTATAATATCGCCAATATCTGCCGTTTTACCAATAATATATTCATGACTATCAGCACCAAATACTTTTAAGCCTTTATCTGTATTTTTTGCTATAATCAACTTCTTTTTTATCCTCTCTATTTGATCTGAAGTTTTTTGATCTATCATAATGAAATTTGAATTTGTATCAAATATATTACTTTATAAGTATTGAAAAAGATGTTTCTGCAAACAAAAAAACCGCTTTCAAAATTGAAAGCGGCTTTAATATATTTTGACAAATGTGATAATTACTCTCTCACATTTTACATTCATCTGTTTACGAAATAAATAAACTTAAAACAAAGTAAACCAATCCAGCTAAAATAGCCGAAATAGGAATCGTTAATATCCAGGCCCAGATCAAACTTACAGTTACCCCCCAACGAACGGCAGATACACGTTTTGTTAATCCAACCCCGATGATAGAACCTGTAATCGTGTGAGTTGTACTTACTGGTATTTTTAAGTGTTCTGTAAAATACAATGTTAAAGCTCCGGCAGTTTCAGCAGCAACACCTTCAAATGAAGTTACTTTTGTGATTTTAGAACCCATTGTTTTTACAATTTTCCATCCTCCGCTTAAAGTTCCTGCAGCAATTGCAGAATAACAAGCTAGCGGAATCCAGCCCGGCATTACTCCTTTTACTCCAGTATCATCATTTGGCAAAACAACGTCTAACCATGAAGCCATATGAACTCCAGGATTTGTATGGATATAAACGGCTACAGCGGCAGCAATAATACCCATTACTTTTTGAGAATCGTTTCCTCCGTGACCTAAACTAAAAGCAGCAGAAGAAAGTAATTGCATCTTTTTCAAAGCAGCATCTGCCTGATGAAGATTTAAGCTACTGAATATTAAACAAAAAGCACTTACCGTTAAGATAATAAAAGCAACTAAAAACCATTTAATATTGTGCGGATCAAAAGCTACACTCCAAAAATGAGAATCAAAACGAGGTTTGTCAATTTCTGAATAAGGAACCATTAAACTACTCACAACCCAAATAGTTGCGATCATTAAAGCCACAGTAAATATTTTTGGAAAAATACTTTTACGAGAAGCGTTTAATAACCAGATTGATATTAAATAAGAAGCAAACGCTCCCAATAAAGGTGCTAAAACAATAAAAGCAATAATGATAATAACTCCCGAGGGCATTCCACCATCTTTTCCAGCCTTATACCAGCTTACGATTTCATACCAATAATGTGTAGCTCCATCTTCACCAATATAACCAGAAAAACCGTGTACAGCGATTGCGTGAGCAACAGCTGCTCCTGCAAAACCACCAATTAACGTATGTGAAGAACTTGAAGGAATTCCTAACCACCAGGTTAATAAATTCCAACAAATAGCTGCAATTACACCGGCAAGAATTACGACAAGATTGATTTCCATAGTGTGCGCTGTTTTGGCAACAGTATCTGCAACACCAAATCCGAAAACCCAATACGCCAGAAAGTTAAAAAACGCTGCCCAAAGAACGGCCTGAAAAGGCGTTAATACCTTTGTGGCAACAACTGTAGCAATAGCATTTGCCGCATCATGAAAACCATTGATGTAATCAAAAATTAAAGCTAATACTATAATAATTATAAGTAGCGTCATAAATTATAACTTCAGAATGAAATAAATTGAATTAAGAATGTTTTACAGAAATAGATTCCAGTATGTTGGCAACACTCTTACATTTATCTGTCGCAGATTCTAAAACCGATAACACTTCTTTATATTTAATAATATTTTTAGCGTCTGTTTCGTTCTCAAAAATTTCAAAAACTGCTTTGTTATAAACGTTATCTGATTTATTTTCCAATTTATTAATTCTGGCGCAAGCCTCCTTAATAATATTCATGTTTTTCAAATTGCTCAACTCTTTTACAGCGCTGTCGATGTTTTGACAAGCTTCAAGGTTGATTTCAGTCATTTTTCTGATTGATTTTGTAATTTTATCAACCTGATACAATCTCATTCTGCTCGCCGCACCGTGCAAATAATCGGCAACGTTATCAATAGAAGTAATAAGCGTGTGAATATCCTCTCTATCAAATGGAGTAATGAAATTTCTACTCAATTCAAGATTAGTTTGACGTGTAATGTCTTCTCCTCTTTGCTCTAATTCATCAATTTTTTGAAAAAGAACTTCTCTTTCTTTCAATGGAAGATTTACAGCTTCGTGTAAATTAGAAGCTAATTCAATTAAATTGCTTGAAGCCTCTTCAAAAAGTGGAAAGAATTTCTTGTCTTTCGGCACTAAAAATTGGAAAATACTGTTTATTGACATTTTTATATTTTTGATAGTGCAAAATTACTTCAATATTATTCGGTAATGTTAAGCCATTGTTAACAAATCGTTTTCAATTTGGAAACTATCCAAAAACGAAACCGTCTTTTCAATGTCATAATGTAAGATTCTGTCTTCTTTTACCAAAGGCACAACTTCTCTGTAACTGCTTAAAAACATTTCGATGAAATCACTCGATTTTAAAGGCTCTCTATACGCAATTGCCTGCGAAGCATTCATTAATTCGATAGCGAGAATGCGCTCTAAATTATCCATAACACGCAGCGCTTTTGTAGCTCCGTTTGCTCCCATGCTTACGTGATCTTCCTGTCCGTTGCTCGAAACAATACTATCAATACTAGATGGTGTAGCCAATTGCTTATTTTGACTTGCAATACTTGCAGCAGTATATTGCGGAATCATAAAACCTGAATTTAATCCCGGATTATCTACCAAAAATGCGGGAAGATTTCGCAATCCCGAAATTAACTGATACGTTCTTCTTTCAGAAATACTCCCTAATTCTGCCAAAGCAATTGCCATAAAATCTAAAGCTAAAGCCAACGGCTGTCCGTGGAAATTCCCTCCAGAGATAATCTGATCGGCTTCAATAAATATATTAGGATTATCGGTTACCGAATTAATTTCGGTTTTGAATACTTTTCGAACATAATCAATCGCATCTTTTGAAGCACCGTGAACCTGTGGCATGCAACGGAAAGAATACGGATCCTGAACATGTTTTTTCTCCTGTGCAATAATTTCGCTTCCATCCAAAAATTCATTAATACGCTGCGCTGTAATAATTTGTCCTTTGTGAGGACGTATAAAATGAATCAATTCGTTAAAAGGTTCAATTCTTCCATCAAAACCTTCCAAAGAAATGGTTCCGATTAAATCTGCCAAATACGAATATTTGTATGCTTTTATCAAAATATGAGCTCCATAAGCACTCATAAATTGAGTTCCGTTTAATAATGCCAAACCTTCTTTTGACTGTAAAACAATTGGTTCCCAGTTAAAATGTTTTAGAACTTCGGCAGAAGCCACTTTTTTGCCTTCAAAATAAACTTCACCTTCTCCTAATAGTGGTAAAGATAAATGTGCCAAAGGAGCTAAATCTCCGGATGCACCAAGAGAACCTTGTGTATATATTACAGGCAGAATATCATTATTATAAAAATCAACCAAACGATTTACAGTTTGCAGTTGAATCCCTGAATGTCCGTAACTTAAAGACTGAATTTTAAGAAACAGCATCATTTTTACAATCTCGGCAGGAACTTCTTCTCCTGTTCCGCAAGCGTGTGATTTCACTAAATTCTCCTGAAGTTTTGATAAATTTTCATTTGAGATTTTCACACTATAAAGTGAGCCAAAACCAGTATTGATTCCGTAAATAGGTTCTGAATGTGAAGCCATTTTTTTATCTAAATAATCACGGCATTTCTGAACATTTACTTTTGCTTCTTCAGATAATTCAAGCATCTTTTGGTTTACAATGATCTTTTGTAAATTTTCCAAAGTCAATGTTTCAGTACTTATATAATGGACTTCTCTCATGGTAATATTTATTTTAAGGCATCAAAATTCAGCAAATCAATATTAAAAAGCAACATTTGTTCATAATAATTAAAATTTAAACAATTTCAGTTTATTCCTTTTGCCTATTTCATAATCAAAATTGGTATTAAAACGGTCTGCTTCTTGATTTTGCCCTGTGAAACTTAAATTTCAAAAAAAAGATTCCTATTTAACATATAGACTAAATTATGTGTTTTTCTTGTTTTCAAAACAAATAAATCAGTTCCTAATCACTAATTATATCATCAAAAGCATATTAAATATACGAATAAGACAACTTTGAAGATCGAATCTTAACAAATGCTCAATATTGAAATTGATCTTTTGGAAATATTAAAATATTCGCAAAAAGGAAATAAAGATTTTTAACTTTTATAAAAAGCTGTACTTTTGAAAAATCAAAAATGAAAAGTAACAGCATTAAATATCAATCTACAATGACAACTCAAACAAGAGTTGCAATTGCTGCTACAATTACTTCTACTACAACAACTACCCCTTAGGGGTATACATTTTACATATAATCCTGGTTATCTATACTTTTTTCATGAAAGAAGAAAGGCATTGGATACATAAAAAACATTTAAAAAGAAAAAAAATAGTCACAGTTTTCAGTTTCAGTTCACAGTTGATCACCTTTGAACCTTTGTTACTCAAAATCTTTGCACCTTATTAAAAAACATCAAAATGAAAGTATTAAAATTTGGCGGAACTTCGGTTGCCAATGCTCAAAATATAAAACTCGTTCTCGAAATTATAAATCAAAAATCTAAACAGGATAAATTAGTTGTAGTAGTTTCTGCTTTAAGCAAAGTCACCGATTTATTGCAATTAGCCGCTGCAAAAGCTGCAGCAAACGACGAAAGCTTTAGAGAAATTGTTGCCGAAATCGAGAAAAAACACCTTGACACGCTTAAAGAATTGATTCCCGTAAGTGAACAAAGCAGTTTGCTAAGTCATGTAAAAAGAATCATCAACCACTTAGAAACTTTATTAGACGGATGTTTTTTATTAGGCGAATTATCTCCAAGAACAGCCGATACAATTTTGAGTTTTGGAGAATTGCTTTCGTCTTACATTATTGCGCAGGCGTATCAGCAAATCAATAAAAATGTGGTTTACAAAGACAGCCGCGAAATCATCAAAACAAATGCTGATTTTGGAAAAGCAGCCGTAAACTTCGAAATTTCAAACCAGTTGATTCAGGAATATTTCAGTCAAAATGAATCACAAATCAATATTTTACCGGGTTTTATCGCCTTAACTCTTGACGGAATCACAACGACTCTTGGCCGTGGAGGTTCTGATTATACTGCCGCTATTATCGCCGGAGCGCTTGATGCGGACCAACTTGAAATCTGGACAGATGTAAACGGAATGTTTACTGCCAATCCAAAAATCGTAAAACAAGCACAGCCAATTGCTGCAATTTCGTATCAGGAAGCGATGGAATTATCGCATTTTGGTGCGAAGGTTTTGTATCCGCCAACTATTCAGCCCGTTTTAAGAAAAAATATTCCCATTTTAATCAAAAATACTTTTGAACCAGAAGCCGAAGGAACTTTAATTTCCAGTCATGTTTCATCAAAAGATACTGTGGTAAAAGGAATCAGCCATATCGATAATATTTCGCTTGTAACACTTGAAGGTCCCGGAATGATTGGAGTTGCAGGTTCGTCGAGACGTTTATTTGAAGTATTGTCTCAGGAAAAAATCAATGTCATTTTTATTACTCAGGCTTCTTCTGAGCATTCGATTTGTATCGGAATTTTAAATTCTGATGCTGAAAATGCCGAAGCCGCGATTAACAGAGCTTTTGAAGTGGAGATTCTTCAAAACAAAATTGATCCGGCAATTGTCGAAAAAGATCTTTGTATTATCGCTTTGGTGGGTGAAAACATGAAAAATCACCAGGGTTTAAGTGGAAGAATGTTCAGTACTTTAGGAAAAAACAACGTAAATATTCGTGCCATTGCGCAAGGTGCATCTGAACGTAATATTTCAACTGTAATCAACGAAAGAGACGTTAAAAAAGCGCTGAATACTTTACACGAAAACTTCTTTGAAGAAAACACCAAACAGCTGAATTTGTTTGTAATGGGCGTTGGAAATGTTGGTGAAAAATTCATTGAACAAATTCATACTCAAAAGAAATTCTTAAAAGATAATTTAAAGATCAATGTTCGCGTAATTGCTTTATCCAACTCCAGAAAAATGCTTTTTGATGAAGATGGAATTTCGTTAAAAGAATGGCAAGCCGATTTAGATAAAGGTGAACCTGCCAACAAAGAATCTTTTATCGAACGCGCCAAAGAACTGAATTTACGTAACAGTATTTTTGTGGATATTACGGCAAATGCGACGGTTTCTGAAACTTACGAGCAATTCCTGAAACAAAGTATTGCGGTTGTAACTTGCAATAAAATTGCGTGTTCATCTGCTTACGACAATTATAAAAAACTAAAAAGTTTATCTCGTCAATACAACGCTCCGTTTTTGTTTGAAACGAATGTTGGTGCGGGATTACCCATTATTGATACCGTTAAAAACTTAATTGCGTCTGGCGATAAAGTGCATAAAATTCAGGCGGTTTTATCGGGAAGTTTAAACTTCATTTTCAATAATTTTGATGAGAAAAATTCTTTTCACGATGTTGTAAAAGAAGCCGGAGTTCAGGGATTTACAGAACCGGACCCGAAAATTGACTTAAGCGGAATCGACGTTGCACGTAAAATCCTGATCTTAATTCGCGAAAGCGGTTACGAAATGGATATTGACGCCATCGAAAACGAATCGTTCCTGCCTGCAGAATGTCTGGCAACAACCAACAACGATGACTTTTTTGCCTCGTTAACCAAACACGCTGAACATTTTGAAAACATCTATAAAGAAGCTTTAGCGAAAGACTCAAGATTGAAATACGTAGCACAATTCGAAAACGGAAAAGCAAGCGTTGGCCTGCAATTTATCCCAAAAGATCATCCGTTTTACAATCTGGAAGGAAAAGACAATATCGTACTTTTCTACACAGATCGTTACGTAGATCAGCCGTTATTGATCAAAGGCGCCGGAGCCGGAGCTGCAGTTACAGCATCAGGAATTTTTGCGGATGTAATTCGCATTGGGAACATATAGAGGTACAAAGGTGCATAGTTACAAAGGTTCAAAGGTTTTTTCTTATGTCGCTTTGAACCTTTGTACCTGAACCTTAAAATAAAAAATATTCAGTAGCAAAAACCTCTGAACCTTTGAGCCTTTGCTACTTTGAACCTATAACAAATGACACAAATTAAACTATTTTGCCCGGCAACAATTGCCAATCTTTCGTGCGGATTTGACGTACTTGGACTTTGCTTAGACAATGCGGGCGATGAAATGATTGTTCGAAAAACAGATCAAAAAGGCGTTCGTATCACTAAAATCGTCGGTGCCGATTTGCCTATGGAAACAGAGAAAAACGTTTCCGGAGTTGCGGCCTTGGCAATGTTAGAAGCCTATGAAAGCCATTTTAATCCGATTGATTTTGGATTTGAAATCGAGATCTATAAAAACATCAAAGCCGGAAGCGGAATTGGAAGCAGCGCTGCAAGTTCTGCCGGAGCCGTTTTCGGGATTAATGAATTATTAGGAAAACCTTATTCTCGTAAAGATTTGGTTCAGTTTGCGATGCAAGGCGAGAAATTAGCCAGTGGAAATGCTCATGCCGACAACGTTGCCCCTGCCCTTTTAGGCGGATTTACTTTGGTAAGAAGTTATGCTCCGCTTGATATTATCAGAATTGATAGTCCGGAGGAATTGTTTGCGACAGTGGTTCATCCACAAATTGAGCTGAAAACATCGGATGCACGTTCGGTATTGAAACAAACGGTTTCCCTAAAAAGCGCGATTATGCAATGGGGAAATGTGGGCGGATTAATTGCCGGTTTATACACCAAAGATTACGATTTGATTGGGCGTTCGCTTCATGACGAAATCGTAGAACCTTTACGAAGTGTTTTGATTCCGGGTTTTGATTTGATCAAACAAACGGCTTTGGAGAACGGTGCTTTAGGTTCCGGAATTTCAGGTTCTGGTCCGTCGATTTTTGCTTTAAGCAGAGGAAAAAATACCGCCGAACAAATCGCCAAAGCCATGAGCGACGTTTATGAAAAGATGAATTTGCCTTATGAAATTCACGTTTCAAAAATTAATCCTGATGGGGTTAGGATATCATAACACGAATTTCACGAATTTACACAAATTGGATTAAAAATAACATCACGTTGTCAGACTTAGCGAAGTCGAAGTCCCGCAAAGTATAGACACAAAAACATATCCTCAAAGTTTGTCATTTCGAGGAACGAGAAATCTCCGCAAGTAGCTCGACAAAGATTGGCGATTTTGATTGCGGAGCTACTTGCGGAGATTTCTCCTCCGTCGAAATGACAAAAAAACCGAATAATAATTATTGGAATTTGGTCCCGAAGCCTCGGGATAAAAAAATTTGAATTTGATTGTGAAGAAGTCTATTTTCTATACTCTATACTCTATTCTCTTTTTTCTAAAATCTAAAGTCTAAAATCTAAAATAAGCAATGAAATACTATAGTTTAAACCATAATGCCCCAAAAGTTTCGTTTCAGGAAGCTGTAATACAAGGATTAGCGAGCGATAAAGGATTATATTTTCCGGAAAATATTACGGCTTTAAATCCTTCTTTTTTTGATAAAATTGAAAGTTTAAGCCACGAAGAAATAGCTTTTGAAGCGATTCAGCAATTTGTTGGAGATGAAATTCCGGCAGAGAAATTAAAAGAAATAATTGCCGAAACTTTATGTTTTGATTTTCCGGTTGTGGAAGTCGAAAAAGGCATTTATTCATTAGAATTATTTCACGGGCCAACAATGGCTTTTAAAGACGTTGGAGCGCGCTTTATGTCACGTTGTCTGGCGTATTTTAATAAAGATAAAAAAGACAGCAAAAATACTGTTTTAGTAGCAACTTCGGGCGATACGGGCGGTGCGGTTGCAAGTGGATTCCTTGGCGTTGACGGTGTTGACGTTGTGATTTTATATCCGTCGGGAAAAGTGAGCGATATTCAGGAAAAACAATTGACTACTTTAGGACAAAACATTAAAGCGCTTGAAGTTGACGGTGTTTTTGATGATTGCCAGGATATGGTAAAAAAAGCCTTTTTAGATGAAACTCTGGCGCATAAAAACCTGACTTCGGCGAATTCTATTAATATTGCGCGCTGGCTGCCGCAAATGTTCTATTTTTTCTTTGCTTACAAAGCGTTGAAAAGCCAAAATAAACCGTTGGTTTTCTCTTGCCCAAGTGGGAATTTCGGGAATATCTGCGCCGGAATTATGGGTAAGAAATTAGGTTTGCAAATTGAGCATTTCGTTGCGTCTACAAACGTAAACGACACGGTACCAAGATTTTTAGAAAACGGAAAATACGATCCAAAACCTTCTAAAGCGACAATTTCTAACGCAATGGACGTTGGAAACCCAAGTAACTTTATTAGAATTCAGGAATTATATAACAACGATTTAAAAGCTTTCGAAAAAGATTTTTCATCGTACAGTTATACCGATGAAGAAACGCTAGAGGCTTTAAAAAACATTTATAAAGCTGACGGTTACATCGCAGAACCGCACGGTGCTGTTGGTTATTTAGGTTTGAAAAAAGAATTGCAAAAACACGATAATACAATTGGTATTTTCTTAGAAACGGCGCACCCTATTAAATTCCTTGATGTGGTTGAACCTGCTTTGGGAATTACCCTTCCTATTCCGGAACAAATTGAAAGTGTTATGAATGAGGAGAAAGTTAGTGTGAAGATTGGGACTTATGAGGAGTTGAAGGCGTTTTTGGGATAGTTTCAATATTTTATAAAAAATTTAAAGCCACAGATTACAACATTTTAAAACTGTAATTTGTGGCTTTATTCTTTTATGAATATAAGATTCACAAATAATTATTAATTAAAATCTATCTTAAATTTTATAACCAATTTATTTAAAAAATTATGGAAATGAGACTTCGATTAAACTACGAAAACTTCTTCAATGAAAATGATAATATTCAAAATTTAATAGAACCTTTAAATAAATTGGATTTATTAAGAGCTGTAAGTTTCATAACAAACAAATCCAGAACAGAAAAGGATTCTATTGAAACAATAAATAATTGGTTTAGAAATCCTTTGCATAAATTAAATTTGATCCCAAGAACTCCAGCAAACACAACTATTTTAAACATTTTCAGCAGTCTAAAATTATTGACATATATATATGAAAAAGATACACAAACAGAGGTAATTATTGATACGGATGAATTTGAGTTACGGATTTTTAAAGCATATCTTCTATTAAATTCTGAACAGGATAAAATTGAAGAAGCAGGAAAAAATAAGTTGCCACAAGATGGATCTGATGAACACCTAAGCGCGTCTTTACTAATAATGACATATCATAATCATGATCTCCAAAATTATATTCTAAACGAAGTTTTTTTATCTCAATTTATAAAGGCTATAGATTTTTTTCAGTTTATTGAAAATGATCCAAAACTTGCTCCCCATCTTTCTTTATTCCTTTCAACTTATAAATGTAACACCTGGAAAGAATGGGTAACAAATTTATTAAATCTGATAATACCCGTTATAAATCATAACAATGAAACCTACTCAGAAATTCGACTTGAAGATGATCATGATTTTGAAATAAATTCAAACTTTATAAATTTATTTACAGTTCCAATTGATTATAATGAATCACCTGATTTTGTAGGTTTGAGAAGTAACCCAATTTTAAAAATTGACGAAAAAACATTTATTATTCTAAGTAAATTATTTTTAGTTGAACGAATTTTTAAAAGTGTTGTTTTTGAATTCAGTTTAAAAATCAATGGAAGTTTGCCCAAAGAATTACGAATAAAAGATTTTCGATCAATTTATTGTGATCATTTTTCTGAACAGGTATTATTATATAACACTTTAGATAAATGCTTCCCCGGTAGTAATAAATGGATTAAATTTAAAGGAGAAGATTTTAAAAAAAATGGATATTCAGCAGAACCTGACTATTATGTAAGATTTAAAAATAAAATATTTTTATTTGAAAGTAAAGATGTAATCTTAAGAGGTGAAGTAAAACAATCAAGAGATTTTTCTATTTTATCAGAATCTTTAAAGGAGAAGTTTTTAAAACACGATATTCAAAAAAAAGCAATATTGCAAATAATTGAAAATGTAAAAAGGTTATTTAATATTTATTATGAAAAAATAGACAATAAATATAAAGTAGAATTTTTAAATATCTTCCCAATATTGGTTGTTCATGATAGACAGTTTGATACTCCTGAATTGAATCGACTAATAAACATTTGGTTTAAAAATGAACTTAGAAAAAACTTTAGTGCTAAAGAAATTTTTAAAATAAATGATCTTGTTATTATTAATATTGATACTTTAATTTTATATCAAGAGCATTTTAGAAAGAGAGGAGAGTACGGATTAGAAATAATGATTAACAAATATTTTGAATTTATAAGACCAACTATTATTAAAAGTAAGGAAGAATTTAGGCAGAAGTATCTTAATACTTCTATTTCTTTCTCTCTCTTTGTTGCAAGAAAATTTGATCAGACTAATTTTAAAAATCAACCATCTTATATTGAAAATTATATTCAGAAACTTGATTTAAAATAAAGTCTAGAAAAGAATAAAAAAGAGATCTTAATAAGATTCTTTTCATTCTAATACATCACTTTCTATCGTAATCATACCGATCGTTAACACAAATAAATTCAAAACGTATTCTACACACCACCAGCGGGACACTCACCCTAGCAATTGCAGTAACAAAGCGTTAATGGTAAGCTTAAAAAAATAGTAGATATTCAAAATATATTTTTATATTTACAACGCAATCGTAGCTCAGCAAGGTTAGAGCGCTTGAGAAATCAAGAGGTCGTAGGTTCGATTCCTGCCGGTTTATGAGATACTACTTTTTTTAGATTTCATAAACTGGCAAATCAGCTAATTAAATAAAATATGCCAGACCCAAACACCCTAGATTTTTACAAAGCATATGTTGTAAATACTACTGATTATCTTACTGCAGAAAATGAAATAAGAAGAACAATAAATAGAGCAATTAAAGAGAATAAAACAAATACTCTTAACGTTCAAACAAAATTATATGCTCTCTTATATTCAACTTATTCAGAATCAAGTTTCATGAAAATGATATTAACTCCTTATGGTTTTGAACAAAAATATATAGATGAAATTCTTAAACAGGCAAGTATTCAAGAGAAATGGTATAAAACAATAGAACTAGCTTTCTTAAAATTCAATACATTCTCCAAAGGTTCTGAAATTCCAAATAAAAGTCTAGAATTAAAAAGAATTGTACTTAAATATATTGTAGACCCAAGTATTATTAGAAACAAAATTGCACACGGTCAGATTACAGTTGCTTTGAACAGTAAAAACACTGCGCTAAATATCGATTTGACCACAAAGATTGATAATTTAGATGTTGTGTATATTTATAGATTATTTCAAGTAAATAAAAAATTAATTTCAATAATTGAGGATTTAATTGAGTCTCCTGACAAAGCTCATTACAATTACTATTACAGCAAATTTCAAGAACTAGAATCATTCATTTCAAAATCACAACATTGGAATTTGTCATCAAAGAAGAATACAAAAAGTATGTCTAAAACAGTTATTCGTTAAAAAGGCTATTATAAAAAAAGAGACCTTTTGTGAAGGTCCCACAGCTGGCGCGAGCGTCCCGCTCGTGAACCCAAACAGAAAAAACTTCCCAAATCCCAACATTCATTTTAAAAATAATAAAAAATGAACATACGCCTTTTTCCTAAAAAAGATTGCACAGCCTCTATTTGGAATGGTGGATTGACATATGAATACATGATATATCCGGAAACAGCAAACTATAGCGATAGAGATTTTGTATTCAGAATAAGCAGTGCTACAATAGAAAAAGTGCCTTCGGAGTTTACCAAATTTAAGGGTTATCATCGCTATTTGGTTATGCTTGATAACAGCTTAGATATTGAGGTTAACAAAGAAAAAAAAAGCTATGAGAAATTTGAAATCATGGAATTTAATTCGGATGATGAAGTGACTTCTTATACAAAAGGTACTGATTTTAATTGGATGGTTTCTGAAAAAATTGGCCATCACAAACTGCAAATAACAAATAGCAATCAGAATTGTAATTCTCAAATAGTACTTTTATTTTCTTTACATACAACCGTTATTAAAATTAATGAGAAACCATACGATCTGGAACGGTATGAGTTATTAGTTATTGAAAACCCAAAAAAGGAAAATATAATGCTTCACTTTTCGAATGAATGTCTTTATGGAACATTAGAATCACTTTAGTTTTAGCTAAAGACAATCATAAATATTATAATTTTGTTCCTCCAGCTAAAGCAGGAGTCAATTCAAATTTCGAGTTGAAAAGAACAAAAAACTTTAAACTATAATTATCGCATAAAAATTTCATGATTACAAAAGCAACATTACAAGATATCCCGGCATTAAACATTTTAATCAACTCCGCATACAGAGGCGAAACTTCAAAAAAAGGCTGGACAACAGAAGCTCATTTATTAGAAGGAAAAAGAACAACGGAAGAAGAATTAACGGAAATGATTCAGGATCCTAAAAATACATTTCTGAAATATACCGAGAACGATCAAATTATCGGTTCGGTTTTATTGGTAGAGAAAGAACATCAATTGTATTTGGGAATGCTTACTGTTTCGCCTGAATTACAAAATAGCGGAATCGGTAAAAAGCTATTGGCCGAAGGCGAAAAACATGCTAAAACCCTGGGATTGTCAAGTATTATCATGACGGTTGTTTCGGTTCGTGCAGAACTTATCGCGTGGTACAAACGTCACGGTTATGTTGATACGGGAGCAAGAGAAGCTTTTCCTTCCAGCGATATTCATATTAATGTTTCTGATAAGCCTTTGGAGTTTATATATTTAGAGAAGTGCGTTTAATTTTTTGCCACGAAGACACTAAGGCACTAAGTTTTTTTTAAAGCTGGTGTGCAATATACTTGCAAAGATGCAGAGGCGCCAAGTTTAATTTCTTTGCGACTTTGCGTCTTTGCGAGATTTTAGACGCACTACTATGCACCTCTACAGAAAAACTTAGCACCTTAGCATCTCAGTACCTTAGTAACTTTCTTCAGCATCTTTTCTTAATCTTTGACAGAAATTCGTGTGAAACACCTAAATAGGATGATAAATTTTTATTGTTGATTTTATCAATCTTATGCGAATATCTTTCTACAAACTCCAAATACCGTTGTTTTGAGGTTTTGTTTAAAACATCTAAAAGTCTTTGCTGAATATTGATGTTGGCTTTTTCTACCATAATAATATGAAACTGTACCAGCTTTGGCACTTGCTCAAACAACAGTGTTTTGTTGGCTTTACTAATTACCAAAATCTCGCTATCTTCTATGGCCTTGATATTGTAGGTTGTAGGCTTTTGATGATAGAAACTTTCGAGGTCGCACATCCATTCGTTTTCAAAAGAAAAGAAAATGACACTTTCGGCTCCGCTGTCATTTATAATGTAGGTTTTAAAAGAACCTTTCAAAATAAATCCTTCATAAGAACTGTTGGAGTCCTGAATTTGGAGGAATTCATTTTTTTTCAGTTTTATAAACTCGGCTTTTTCTACTATGCATTTCCATTCTTCGTCGGTTAAGTTAATTTTACGTTCAATGTTTAATCTGAGGGCTTTGTACATGTGTTTTTACTTTTATTCTTACTTGGGGGCGTAAGTATTTGAATGAATTAAAAAGATGTAATCGATTACGTAAAAGTACTTTATTTAATTTTTTTTGTCTCTTAACAATTGTTAAAAAAATATTTTATCCAAAAATTTTTACAAAACATTGAACTTGTTCAACTTTTTTAAGAATTATTATAAGCAGATTTGTACTGTTAAATATTTTAACAAAAAAACCCAAACTTAAATTATTATGAAATTAAAATTAAATTTGTCAGTCTTGGTATTGGCACTTACTTTCGGTTTTACAAGTTGTAATACCGAGGAAATTGCTTCATCAACTGATGCAAGCGCTGTTGTTGAAACTACACCTGCTTCGGGTAATATGACAGCAAAAATTGGAAATTGCGCAGAAGTTCCGGGATGGGCTTCCCAAAACGGTGGAACAACAGGTGGTGGAAGTGCTGCTGAAACAACTGTTACTACTTATGCTCAATTGAAATCAGCTATCGAAAGCAGTTCTGTAAAGGTTATTAAAGTTAGCGGAACTATTACTGTTACAACCAGATTGTCGTTTCAGGATCAAACCGGTAAAACTATTTATGGTGCCAACGGTGCAAAATTGGTTTCGACTAATCAAACCAAAGATGCTTCGGGAATCATTAACATCAAAAGATGTAAAAACATCATCATCAGAAATCTTATTTTTGAAGGTCCTGGTGCATATGATACTGACGGTTGGGATAATGCCATTCTTGACGAATGTACAAATGTATGGGTTGACCACTGCGAATTCAGAGACGGTGTAGACGGAAATTTTGACATCAAAAACAAATCAGATTATATTTCGGTTACTTATTCTAAATTTCACTACCTAAAACCACCAAAAGCAGGAGGTTCAGGAGGATCAGATGATCACAGATATTCTAACTTAATTGGTTCAAGCGACGGTGCTACGGGAGATCGTGGAAAACTAAGAATTACTTTCGCTCGTTGCTGGTGGGCTCCGGGATGTAAGGAAAGAATGCCAAGAGTTCGTTTTGGAAAAGTGCATATCGTAAACAGTTTCTTCAATAGTACTGTGAGCAATAAATGTATCGCTGCTGGTTTTGAAGCTGATATTCGTGTAGAATCAAACGTTTTTGAAGGTGTAAAAACTCCTATCGATTTAATGACAGGTTATACAGCTGTTACAGCAGCTGATAATGTTTTTACAAGTACATCTGGAAATCAGGCTGGAGGAAGCAAAACTGCTTTTACACCTCCGTACACGATTGTAAAACTTGCTAAGACTGCTGTTAAAGCTGATGTTTCTGCAAATGCAGGACCAACTTTAGGCGGAAATATCTGCGGATCGTTTTAATAAATTTTCATTTTTAAATTTCATAATTTCAAATTCATCACTTGAAACTATGGTTTTAGAGAAATGTGAGTTAGTTAGTTTAGTTTTGTCAAACCCTATAAGTGTAAATTCTTATAGGGTTTGACTTTTTTGTTTTGTGCTGAATTTAACCGCGAAGTTCGCTAGGTTTTTTAATTGCGCAGAGGCGCAAAGGCGCAAAGTTTATTAATTGATTGCGTTTAAACATTATGTTAGACGCACTGCTGTGCGCCTCTACAGAAAACCTTTGTCCCTTTAAACCTTTTGTCCCTTTGAACCTCTTTTAAAGAACTAATTCCTCAAATAATCTCTGAATTGTTTTTTCTAAATCTTCGCACAAACCAGGATGCGGTCTTGAGGTTTGAATTGCCGAACTGCGAATTGCGGTCAACCAACGAAAACGCGAGGGAATATCCATTTCGCCAATGGGTCCGCCCTCTTTATCTCCGGCTGCAATTTTCTTTAATGCGGTAACATTGCAATGCAATTGCTCAATATCAAAATCGTTTGACAGGGCTTGTATTTTATCATCATCAATGTGGGACAATACTTTTATAAATTTGGCTTTTTTGCAAAACAAAATGATTCCGATATTCAGGAATTCTTCGCGTTCTACTCTTGGTACTACACGAATTACGGCGTACTCATATAAGTGACTATCTTGCATTTTGAGCCTGATTTACAAAGATTTCGGAATTGTTTAATCTCGTTTGCAAAAACTGTAAATATACATTTCGCAAAGTTTCCGGAGTTTCGTCGGTATCTTCCCATTGCAGCCATTCCAGCGGAATTGTGTTAACAATTTCTTCCAGAATTTCCGGAGTTAAAAGTGCTTTAAATTCGGCATCGACTTCTTTTAAAAGTGAAGCTTGTGGCAATAAAACGTGGTCTTTGATTAATGCAAACGGACTTTTGGCGTGTTGTTCCCAATTGTTCCAGGAATGATGAAAGTATAAACATGCACCGTGGTCGATTAGCCATAATTCTTTATGCCAAATCAACATATTGGTGTTTTTGAAAGTTCGGTCGACATTGGTAATATAAGAATCCAGCCAAACAATTTGTGATGCCAATTTATCATCGACAGTTGTTACGACAGGATCAAAAGTGATTGCTCCGGATAAAAAGTGAAGTGCCAGATTTAATCCCTGACTTCCTTGCAGTAAATCCTGAATTTCTTCGTCGGCTTCTGTTCTTCCAAAGGCTTCGTCGAGATTGGCGAAAACCAATTCAGGAAGCTGTAGTTTTAAGGCTTTGGCGATTTGTCCGCCCACTAATTCGGCGATCAGGGCTTTTACGCCGTGACCGGCTCCTTTGAATTTTAAGACGTATTTAAAATCGTCATCGGCTTCTGCTAAAGCGGGTAAGGAACCGCCTTCGCGTAAGGGTGTTATATAACGGGTAACGTTTACGGTTCTGAGATCGAAGTTTTTCATATTTATAAAATGAACTACAAACTTACGGATTTTGATTTTAGATTTTAGAGGTTAGATTTTAGATTTTTTATTAACTGGGAGAGTTTTTACCGCAGAGATCACAAAGTTTTTTCGCAGAGTTTGCTAAGGTTAATTTTAAAGTTTGCTTAGCTTATGGAAGTTCACAAAGCTTGATGGTGAATTCCAATTGAAAAGTTTCAAATTCTAATTATCGCCATTTTTGTCATCTTGAGAGTTTTTACCGCAGAGAACACAAAGTTTTTTCCCAGAGTTTGCTAAGGTTAATTTTAAAGTTTGCTTAGCTTATGGAAGTTCACAAAGCTTGATGGTTATTCTAAATTATCGTCGTTTTTTGTCATCTCGATTTCTATGATAAAATCAAATCCCTTATCAAAAAGATTTGGTTTTATCATAGAAATCGAGATGACAAAGCTATGTCTAATTTTATTGACTATACTTTTATGTAAACTTTAGTTGATAGACAAAAGTTGATAGAAAAGATCATTTTCTAATTGTCACATTATCTAATTATCTAATTCTAAAAAAGCTTTTCCAAGATTCTTAATAATATCCGAGGCTGTAAACGATTGATATCCGGTTTTTGGCAACGCAATATCTGCCGTTAAACCGTGAAGATAAACGCCAAGTTTTGCGGCATATTTGGGCTCGTAGCCTTGCGCTAGTAAACTGGTCAGGATTCCGGTTAGGGCGTCGCCGCTACCTGCTGTTGCGAGTGCAGCGTTTCCGGTGGTGTTTTCGTAAATTTTACTTTGGTTGATAATGTAGGTTGGTGCGCCTTTCATTACTATGATTACTTTGTATTTCTCTGAAAATGCAATTGTTTTTTGAAACTTTTCAGATTCTGAATTCCATTTGCCTATTAAGCGTTCGAGTTCTTTTGGATGTGGTGTCAGGATAGTATTTTCGGGAACTAATTCGAGCCAGGATTGGTTTTCTGACAGTATATTTAAGGCGTCGGCATCGAGAACCAAAGGTACTTTGTTGATTCTTAAAAATTCGAAAAGTGCTTTTTGTGTTCCTAGCTCCTTCCCTATTCCGGGACCGATTCCGATTGCTTGCGGAGTTAATGGAAGGTGAATATGTGTAATGAAATTGGTATTTTCATCGGTGGCAACCATAACTTCGGGAATGGAGATTTGAAGGATTTGATAACCGCATTTTGGCGTAAAAGTCGTTACGAGTCCGCAACCTGTTTTTAAACAGGATTTTGATGCGAGAACGGCTGCTCCTATTTTGCCGTAACTTCCGGCAATAATTACGGCATGTCCCTGAAGTCCTTTGTGTGTGTTAGGATTTACGGGTTTGTATAGCTGTAGAATTTCTTCTTTTGTAATTAAAAACGGGTCTTTCATTTGGCTTATTTATCTATTGTATTATATTAATTTTTAATTACTTATGGATTGTGGTTAATTGTAACGCGGATGAAACGGATTTACTTCGTAAAGACGCGGATAAAAACGGATTTTTAATTTGCCAATGCTTTTGAATTTTACCTTAATTTCAATAATAAATGATTAAAGTTACATAAAAATCGAAGAAGAGAATGTTTCTTTTTACCGTAAATTCCTAGCCCAGATTGCAGAGAAAAGCCCGGAGTAAAAAAAGCAAAAGTTTCTTGTTCTAAAAAAGCGACCAGCGGAAGCTCTTTTTGGAACATTAGAAACTTTGCTTTTTTTATGAGGACTTGTAACGGAAAGCTGGAATTGCTTCTAATTATTGCGAAATTTATAATTTAGACTATCATTTTTAGATATTTTTTGAATAAATTTGCGTCACAATTTTATAAATCAACACAATGAAAAATACTGCGCTTACGCACATACATGAAGGTTTGGGAGCTAAAATGCTGCCTTTTGCTGGTTATAATATGCCTATTACTTATGAGGGCGTGAATGCTGAACATGAAACTGTTCGAAATGCTGTAGGCGTTTTTGACGTTTCGCATATGGGGGAATTTTTGCTGACGGGTCCAAATGCTTTGGCTTTGATTCAGAAAGTGACTTCGAATGATGCTTCGACTTTAACGATTGGAAGAGCGCAATATTCTTGTCTGCCAAATAATGATGGTGGGATTGTGGATGATTTGATTGTTTATAAAATGAAAGAGGAACAGTATTTACTGGTTGTAAATGCTTCGAATATTGAGAAAGACTGGAACTGGATTTCGGCTCAAAATGATTTGGGTGTTGAAATGAAAAACCTTTCTGATGATTATTCTTTATTGGCAATTCAGGGACCAAAAGCGGTTGAAGCAATGCAGCCTTTGTCTTCGATAGATTTAGCTGCAATTCCGTATTACCATTTTGAAGTGGCTGATTTTGCGGGAATTGAGCACGTTATTATTTCTGCTACTGGTTATACTGGTTCTGGCGGATTTGAAATTTACTGTAAAAATAGTGAGGTTGAACAGGTTTGGAATAAAGTTTTTGAAGCCGGTGCAGCTTTTGGAATTAAACCAATTGGTCTTGCAGCGCGTGATACTTTGCGTCTTGAAATGGGTTTCTGTTTGTACGGAAATGATATTAACGATACGACTTCTCCACTTGAAGCCGGTTTGGGTTGGATTACGAAATTCAATAAAGATTTTACGAATTCTGAAAGTTTGAAAAAACAAAAAGAAGAGGGTGTTTCTAAAAAACTGGTTGCTTTTGAAATGCAGGAGCGCGCCGTGCCAAGACACGATTACGAAATTGTAGATGCTTCTGGCTCTGTAATTGGTGTTGTAACTTCTGGAACAATGTCGCCTTCTATGAATAAAGGTATTGGTTTAGGATATGTTACTATAAACAACAGCGCTGTTGACAGCGATATTTTTATCAGAATCAGAAAAAATGATGTTCCTGCTAAAGTGGTTAAATTGCCTTTTTACAAGAAATAATTTTTATATAAATTTTTAAAGCATCACTTAAAATGATGCTTTTTTTTTCGCCACTAATTCACGTATTTCTGTTGTAAGAATTCGTGAATTAGTGGCGAATACTTTTATAATAATAGCAATAAAAAAATGAATTTCTTGTAAGATATTTTCGAAAAAATATAAACCGGTATCAAAAAATAAGCGTAATTTTAATATAGCAAATTGATCTCCGCTTTTTTATGAAAAGAATATTATTACTATTAATGTTATGTACAAACATTCTGTTTAGCCAGAGTGGTGATCCTACATGCGAAATATTAAATAAAATAAACGCCCTGATTCAAGCAGAGCATATACGCCCAAAACCGGTAAATGATAGTTTGTCTATTTTTGTTTTTGACAATATTATCGATGAATTAGATCCGTCACGAAATATCTTCTTTAAAAGCGAATATGATGAGATGGCGCAAAAATACCGCTTGAAACTCGACGATATGATTCTTAGCAATGATTGTAGTTTTTTAGCTGATATTACTACTAAATATAAAACAGGTCTTTTGAGAACGAAAGCTGTTTTAGAAAAAATAGATTCGGGAACTATCGATTATGATAAAAAAGATACGATTCGGTTTTATAAAAAATCCTTCGATTTTTATCTCAAAAAAGAAAATCTGGAGAAAGTCTGGCTTAAAAAACTTCGTTATCAAATATTAGATGATATTGCAGAAACTAGTGAAAACCTGGATTCTATTAAGGCTAATTTTGCATCAATTGAACTGGCATCCCGAAAATTGGTTTTATCGAATGAAATTTGCCGAATCACTACGCTTTTGGAAAATAACCTGAAGCAGGAAGAAAAATTATACAATTTCTTTTGCCTGTATTTTGATCCGCATACAGCTTATTTTAGCAATGACTCTAAATCGAGTTTTGTTGCTTCGCTCTCAAAAGAGCACTTATCATTGGGAATGACCGTAAACCTAAATGAAAAAAACGAAATTATAATAGACGAAATTGATCCGAATGGTCCCGCTTTTAAAACGGGACAAATAAAAAAGGGTGATCAAATTCTTTCGGTATCCAATCATAAGGAAACTTTGCAGGTTTCGTGCGCTTCATTAGAATCAATTTCTACGATGATTTTATCTGAATCTAATAAAAGTATTGTGCTTACCATAAAACGTAATTCAGGTAAAAGCTTTGATGTCTATATTGAAAAGCAGGTGATGAAAGATGAAGAAAACTCGGTTTTTAGTTTTATAGTGGGCAAAGAAAATAAAATTGGATATATTAAAATTCCAAGTTTTTACGCTGATTTAGATGGAAATAGTCGAAAAGGCTGTGCAGATGATGTTGCCCGCGAGGTGATAAAACTAGAAAGAGACAATATTAAAGGTCTTGTTATTGATTTGATTGATAATGGCGGCGGATCTATGGAGGAAGCCATAAAACTGGCCGGAATGTTTGTTGATTATGGTCCTATTTCGATTGTTGTTGATAACAAACAAGAAAGATCGGTTATTAATGATCCGTATCGTGGTGTTATTTACAAAGGTCCGATGGTGGTTTTGATTAATAGCAATACAGCTTCGGCAAGCGAGTTTTTTTCCTCAATATTGCAAGATTACAATCGCGCCTTATTATTAGGCAGTAATACACTTGGGAAAGCAACCATGCAGACTATTCTTTCGCTTGACGAGGAAAAAAATACCGATTTCTTAAAAATCACGATTAATAAATTTTACAGAGTTACGGGTAAAAGCCATCAATATATTGGGGTTAAACCCGATGTTGTACTTCCGGAATTTTATGAAGGGATTTATCAAAAAGAAAGCGATTTTCCGACTGCCATAAAAAATGATAGCATAGAATCACTTTTAAAATATAGAACTTATGTAAAAAGAAGTGTTATTGATAAAATTGCCAAAAGCAGTACGCTTCGACTTGCAGATAATTATTACTTCAACAACATCAAAAAAATCAACTTAAAAATTGATGAAATGGTGAATGTTCCTAAAGCTGAAATTCCGATGACTTTGGATGCGGTTTTTAAACAGAAAAAAAACGTGAATTATATCTGGACAGAAATTAATACATTCAACGATGAAAATAATCCGCTTGATGTTTATAATTCGAGTGTAAACCAGTTTCTTTTAGGCGCCTACCCCACCGAAAAAACAATCAATCAATATCAGATTGATAATCTTAGAACGAATCCTTATTTAAACGAAGCTGTAAATATTATTACTGATTTTAATGCGGCGAAATGATATTTTAGATTTTAGATTTTAGATTTTAGATTTTAGATTTTAGATTTTAGATTTTAGATTTTAGATTTTAGAT
>NZ_JAWVWO010000032.1:0-48277 GCF_033657265.1 Flavobacterium sp. MMLR14_040
GCAGAATCTATGAAAGCGCTTCGTGATACTGATTTAAGAGAAGATTTGAAAAAAATCAAAATACCAACTCTTATCCTTCACGGAACACAAGATAAAATCTGTTCTTATGAATTGGCCGAGCAAATGCATAAATCAATTGCCAATTCAACTTTGGTTCCCTTCGAAAAAAGTGGTCATGCTTTGTTTATTGAAGAGCTTCCAAAATTCAATGCAGAATTGATCAAATTCATAAAATAAATAAAAACAAAATCAGGAAAGCTGTCTTTTAAAGATGGCTTTCTTTTTTAAAATAAATAAAAAGAAACAATGAAAAATATAGCAGCCCTTGTATTACTACTATTGAGTTTTAATTTGTTCGCACAAACTCCGGAGCAAAAAATAAAGAAGTTGGGAATTGAGTTGCCACAAATACCAGAATCGTTAGGAAGTTATCAGGATATGGTAAGAGTTGGAAATCTTGTTTTCCTTTCGGGAAGAGGACCTCTTCAAGCAGATGGTAAATATATTATCGGCAAAGTAGGGCAGGACTTAACGACCAACGAAGGTTATCAGGCCGCCAGATTAACGGCTATAAATCAACTGGCAATACTTAAGCAGGCTTTTGGTCTGGACAAAATAAAAAAGATAATCAAAGTAAATGGTTACGTAAATACTGCCGATTCTTTTACAGAGCAATCTAAAGTGATGAATGGTTTTTCAGATTTATTAATTGAGGTTTTTGGTGAGCAGGGAAAACATGCCCGTACTTCAGTAGGCGTTTTTACACTTCCACAAAATATGGCAATAGAGGTTGAAATGATTGTTGAGGTGAAATAATAATGAAGAATATATCAATAATATCTTGCTTGATATAATTGATAACAAATACTATATAGTATCTGTTGTTTGTTTTAAAGGCAATGTTACTATAAATTCAGCCCCATTATCTTCTTCGCCTGTAGCCGCAATGGTACCTCCATGCCTTAGTACAATTTTTTTGCAAAGAGACAGCCCAAGACCGTTTCCTTCATATTCATCTTTAGAATGCAGTCTTTCAAAAGCATTAAATATTCTTTCGTAATGACTTGAATCAAGTCCAATTCCATTGTCTTTAATGTTTATCTGAACAAACTCTCTTTGATCAATGTTTATAATAAGAGATGATATAATAACTCTGGGCGGTTGGTCTGCTTTTGAAAATTTTAAAGCATTGTGTATCAGGTTATAGAACAGCTGCTGAATTAAAATTGTAGCCCCTTCTATCTCAGGAAGTTCGCTTTTGATTAGTATGGCGCCTTTTTCTTTTATGATGAGTTCGAGATCAACTTTTATGTTTTCAATCACTTCATCAAGATTAATGTTTTCTATAGGCTGCGTTTTTTTATCCAGAGTAGAATACGCGAGTATGCCTTCTATTATTGTCTGCATTCTTTGAGCAGACTGATCTACCTTAGTAAGATATTTGTTTGATACATCATTAAAATAGGCACTGGAGTTGTTCCTTAAAAGACTGATGAAGGTTTTTATTTTTCGCACAGGCTCTTTAAGATCATGACTTACAATATTAGCAAAATGCATAAGATCTTGATTTGATCTTCTAAGTTCCTGAGTGCTTTCATCCACTTGTTTTTTTAACTCGTGCTCAAATTGTCTTTGCTGGTCAATATCCTGAACAATTCCAATAATAGTAATTGGACTGCCGTTTTGATCATTAATTAATTTACCATTGACTTTTATCCATTTAATGGTCTGATCCTGATTTATAATTCGAGCTTCGTAATTTATTTTTCCGGTAATATGTGCCTCTTGGTGTGCTTTCTCTCGCAGTAGTTGATCTTCCGGATGCAGTTTTGCTATGAGCTGCTCATTCGGGGTTTCCTTGTCAACGGACCATATGGTGTTGAAATTTCCATTGGTATTGATTTTTTTTGTAGAAAGATCTATTTCGTAAGTTCCCATTCCCGAAGATTCAATAGCCATTCTCAGCCGCTCATCTGAACTTTGAATTTGTTTATGTGCTTCATAAAGATCAGATACATCTGCCCCTGTATTCATTATGCCATAGATTTTTTTCTCATTATCAAAAAGAGGAATAAAACTATAATTGAAATAAAATGTTTTTAATACGTTGTCGATTACCAACTCTACCTTTTTGTTTTTGGCATGAAACGGAATTCCGGTTTGAAACACACTTAACGCCTGATTAAAAATCTGCTGGTTTTCGATTTCGGGAACAACCTCAAGATATTTTTTACCAATTACTTCGGTTCCTTTTCCCCATGCCTTAATCATGGCAGGATTAGCCAGTTCTATTTTAAGTTCATTTCCTGTGTAAACAGCTATTGGCAAAGGGGTATTATCCACAATGTTTTTCAAAAGCATTAGGTTGTCGTACATCAGTGTTGGTGATTTAGATTTTTGACGAAACTAGATATAAGTTATCAGTATCTTGTTATGTAAATATAAAAGAATGTTTCAGAATTACAATATCACTTTTTTTGAAATTTTATTTAGTAATATAACGATAGTTGCCAAGTTGCAATGTCTTTAAATGAAAAACCCGCCAAATATTTACATATAAGGCGGGCGTTAATAATAAACGTAATTTTCTATTTTATATTAACTAAAAAAATTAATGAGTTAAATTGTATAATTATTTAACGATTACTGTCATGTTTGAAACAAGCACATCAGCCCCGTCATTTCCACTGTATCTTTGCAAATAAAAATCAATATAATCATTAGCATTTAATTCTATGGAAGCATCAAGCGGCGCTACGACAATATCATTTGCAGCAGTTCCGCGGCCATAAAATTTAAACTGAGGCACTGCCACGCCATTTTTGTACAAATGAACAATGTAAGTTCCTGCTGATGGAACCTGAAAGTTGACAGATCCTGATATTTGAAAAATTCTCTTTTTCTTACCCACATATCTTAATCTGTTGTAAGTACCATCAGCTGAAAATCGAAATAAGTTGCTTGAAACAGTTGGAACTGATGCTGAATAAATTCTTAAGATGTTGCTCGGAGTACCAGCACTTAAGTTAATTGGTATAGCTCCTCCAATTTCAGAGTCCATAGAAAAATCTCCGGTTGCATTTGTATCAGCCTCATTCGGAATTCCTGCCGCTCTCACTGTCCAGGCATTACTAAAGTTATAGCCAGTATAGGTTGATGCCGGTGCATATGGTTTTACAAAATTAGCCGGGGTCGCGCCAGTATAAACAACAGATTCTAAAGCGGCATCGCCAGTAATAGTAAGGCCAGCTGTAGAAACATCCAAACCATATGCTCCGGGGCCAACAAAAGAGAACCCACCTTGTTTTTCTATCAGGGTAAATGTTCCGGTAAATTTTTCGTACGTACCGCCATTATTAACAAACCATGCCTGATTGCTCAGTAACAACTGACCAATATTCGTGTACGTAATACCATTTAAATTTCCAGAATAATTAACGATACTCATAAAAACCAATCCATAACCCGCTATAGTACCCACACTTGCAGCATTTGCAATAATCGTATCTCTAAGTAAAAAGGAAGAGGTTGATGATGCAGCATTTAAATTAAATACAGTAGCATTTGGTGCCAGAATAGTTACATTTCTGATGCTTCCCCCTTTATTTCCGTCAAAAAGAGTTCCGGATGTTTTCGTAATAATGTCTTCATTTGCATCCAGACCCTGTATATAGGCATCATTTAAATCAATTGGGAAATTAAAAACTACCGTACCATTTATTTCATATAATGTACTGCTGTTTAATACATATTTGGCGCCACCTCCGGCGGCCAATTCAGCCGCAAGCACAGTTGCCAAATTATCGGTCGATTTTATACGTTTAAAGTTTAACCTTGACCCGCCACTGTTAATTGCAATCCAGGATGCTGCACTATAATAATAAAATGATTTCAGATCAGTGTCATAAACTAATAAGCTTTCTGCAGGACTTGCTATTGCAATTCGCTGCGCAGTGGTCATTCGGGGAGCAAGCATTCCCTGAGTTACAGAGGAAATATCTAAGACAGAACTTGCGTTTGGTGTCACTGTTCCGATACCAATTTGAGCATTTCCAATAATGGTTAGAAAGAGAAAAAATACTAATAGAATGATCTTATTATTTGATGGAGTAGATGTCATAATCATAGTTTCGTATTAATTGAATGTTTTTAAAATTGTATAAGTTTTGATGAATTATATTTAGCTGCCTGAATTAGAAATAATAATTTTTTGAGTAATTTTTGCACCGTCATCCGTTAAAAATGTTGCGATATACACTCCGGAACTCAATCCTGAAGTCGAAAAACTAAAGTGCTGTTCAGCGCCTAAATTATTATTTGAAATTACAGCTCTTCCCAAAATATCATAAAGAACAAATGATTTCATGATCTCATTATTTGAATTCGTCGCTTTTAAAACCTGGTTTTTATTGTCCTGGCTAATAAGAAATTTACTTTTGACAACATCACTTGTTCCCAGTGTTCCATTAGTAAAACTTATTTTAAATCGATCTGTAAATTTTCCGGTTGCAACTACAGCTTCGTATGGTGTATTTCTGATGTCATGATAAGACATATCAAGTGCATCGTATATATAAATAGGTTGTTCGCTATCAAAATCTACAGTTTCAGAGATATAAAATTTGAATTTTGTAGTTGTAGCTGCTTTTGCACAAAGCGGAATTTTTTTAGATACATCGAAGTTAAGCCCCTGAATTACGTAATTTCCATTTTCGATCCAGAAAGAAATATCATTAGGAAGATCTTCATCCATATTTTTGGCATCAACACCTCTGTCAACGCCATCTGTTGCTTCAGAAACAAAAACTAATGCAAGCTGTCTTGTAAACTCATTGTTTATGATAGCATTTAGTTTAAAATAAGGCGTAAGCGGAGGTGGTGGAGGAATATAAGTATTGTCTCCATTATTAGTATTTGTTTTTGCAGATAGCGTTTTTACTTGTTTTTCGAATTGAGATAAACTATTGCCTTCCACATAAAAAATACGATGCGAATTTCTAAAAGTAACAACTCCGTTGGAAGTTCCATTTATCAAAAAGCCCTGACCGATTGGAAGGTATTTTCTTGCTACAGCCGGACTGGTACCAGTTGGAGGATTATTGTTTACTGTTCCGTCGCTGTTATAGGATTTAAAGGTTGCTGCGGTATAGATTCCGTTTGAAGCCAGGCTAATAGGAGCATACGCGGCATATCCTCCTCTGTAAGCAGAGAGATTATGCGAATTTACACTTTTGTCCTGTTGCCAAAAATAAGCGATTCCCGTAGCGGCAGTATTTGTAGGGTCCAACAGAAAAGCATTTAAATGTAATGCAGAAGGATAAGGATTTCCTGTTAAGGTCGCCGCATCATTAGAACCTACTGTAACGGTAATATTTCCATCGTTTGGCTTTCCTCTAAAATCATATCTTTGGGCGCCTGTACCCGGATTGTTTACAATACCTGTTCCTTCCGGATCTGCACTGTCAGAACCGCTTGTTCCTTTCATTGTAAATCCTTCACCGGGAGCAATCGTTGTTGAGGTTCCAACTTGTACCCATTGTGAATAATTGTTGGCATTTGTTAATTTATAAATCCAATGAGATGCTATACGCAACGGATTAGCGGTGCCGTTATAAGTCCCAATAGGCAGTATAGTTGCAGCAGTAGAAGCAATTGCAGTCGTGGGCTGATGTAATAATGTAATTCCAAAGTTATTATTTCCTGTAGAGGTTGCAGTATTTCCAACAGGAGAACACCAGTAATTATAATCAAAGTTATCTGAAGTTCCTTCCTGATAAAGCGATATAATTCCTGTTCCTGTATTCTGAGAAGTACTGGTTGTTCCCTGAATCAACTGAGAATTGTTTCTCAGATAAAGATTAGAATTAGCAGCCAGATTTATATTCTGACCTACATAGAGTACCTGACTCTTAACATAGAGAGGTGTATTGGCACCAACATGTATTTGAGAAAAACCTTTAAAAGAAAATAAAATAGATAGTAATAGTAAAGTTTTTTTCATACTTCTTTCGGGTTAATTAGTAAAGTTTAGATTGTTTTAAGTTTTAACTGTCTATCTTATTTCTTTTTAAAAATAGTGTAGCCCCCAAATGCAATACCAGCTGTAAATAGTAAAAAAATCATTGAGTTTATTGGTGCTGTGGGTGGCTCATCGGGTAAACCGGGTGGAGGAGGATTGGCTGATAGTGCTATTATTGGTATAAAAAAAAATAAATAGAAAAGGGGTTTTTTCATTATAGTAAAGTAATGGGTTAAGTAAAGTATTTGTGAATTTGAAAATTCTTTATTTCAAGATCTTATTATCCAGTATATTGGGCACAAATAAAAAAAAATGAATGTTGAATTAAAACCGAGAAGTAATAAGTGGCACCTATAGAGAATAACCGTTTATAATTATGAGATGATTATTACAAAAGAACATACCAAACACCAAGCTATAACAGACTTTATATGAAAAAAGCTTCCAATTTTAAAAAGAAGTGGTTAATAAACTTATAATAACTACGATTTATGTAAAAAAGAGTAAAGTAAATAGTGTCAAAATCCTGCCGGATTATTAATGAATTCCAGAATGGAATTTTTGAGAATAAAAAATGTAGTTGGAAGAAGTGCTAGTTTGTTACCATCGTGCAATAGAATGCATTTGAAGAATGGACTTTAGTACTTCTAAAAAAAGTTTAAAAAGTCAAATTAAATAATTACAAAGTATTTACCAAATTACTTGGTAATGTTGATGTAAACCCTAATATTTAGTTTAACCTGAAATTGTTAGAATTTATTTTTAATAATTGTTCTTAAACAATCCGGTCAAGAAATTCTTTAGTAATCGGTTTAACATGAAAACAAACTACATTTTTATTTCTGCTGGATCGGGCTATATCCTCGTTATCGATTGTTGATGATATGACATAAGTTTTACAATAATTTTTTAATGTGGCCGATAACGTATCATACACTTCCAAAAATTCAAATCCCGACATCAGAGGCATATAGATATCTACAAAAATTATTTGTGGTAACTTAGAAATATTGTCCTGATTCTCTTGTAGATATTTCATGGCTTCTTCTGCCTCAGTGTAATGCAACACATTTTTGCTAAAATTATTTTTAATGATTATACGTGATATGATATATAAATCTACCAGGTTATCATCGATAATCATAACCGTTTCAAATTTTGCATCTGGTTCTTTTATCATGGTTTTAAATTTTTTAGTGTGATATTAAATGTAGTTCCAGCCCCTTTTTCTGACTGAACTTCTATGGTTCCCTGCAACATTTCTATGGCATCTTTTACAATATATAACCCAATACCGGAGCCATCTTTGCCTGAGAGTCGAAAAAACATTTCAAATATTTTTTGATGATAGGCAGGATCAATTCCGATTCCGTTATCCATTATGGATAAATGCAGATTTTCCTGATCTGAATATCCAACTATTTTCACAAATCTTTCAGCCTCCTCTTTTTTATGGTATTTTATTGCATTGGAAATAAGATTTTTAAGAATCGTACTCAGGCGCAGCCTGTCTGTGTAAAAAGTCTGCTGTTCATTGATCTGAACTTCATAACGAATTCCTTCTGCATTTTTCATACATTGAAGCGATTCTAGGACGTCCAGCACCATCTCGTTTAGCGGAATCTGTTGTACTTCAAGCCCTGTACGGTTGTTTCGTGAATAATTTAAAATGTTTTTAATAAATTCATCCAGACGATTAATACTGCTTCGAATCAATTGGGCATGATTAAGTGTATCGGTTTCCTGGCTTTCTGTTTCAATAAAATTAACAAGACCAAGAATCGAAGTTAGAGGCGAACGTAAATCGTGGGATACACTGTACACAAAGCGATCCAGCTCTGAATTGGTTTTGATGAGTTCCCTGTTTCTTTTTTCCAGGTTTATTTCTGCTTTTGTACGATCTGTAATATCATTAGAAAGAATTAATCTTGCCGGCGTTCCCTCATACGTAATATCATGTGCTATGATTTCAACTGTAAAAAGAGTTCCATCTTTCTTTAAATGATTCCATTTTCCCCTGTTGTAATTTGATTCGTTAATTTCCGAAATATCGTTAGATTTTATAAAACTAATTTTCTCATCGTTTGGTCTTATGTCCAGAGCAGTCATGGCAAGAAACTCTTCACGGCTGTATCCGTATTTCATAATGGCCATTTTATTTACATCGAGAAATTTAAAAGTTACCAAATCGATAACCCACATCGGCATTGGATTATTATCGAATAGGTACCTGTATTTTTTTTCGCTTTTTTTCAGTTTTTTTTCTGCCTGTTTCATTTCCGTAATATCAGCCAATACAATAACAGCTCCGGTTATCTGACCTTCAGAATCGCGAAAAGGAACAGGGTAAGGCAAGACCCAACGCTTGTCTCCATCAGGGCGCATGATGATTATTTCCTCTCTAAAGATAGGGTCACCTTCTTTTAGCGCTTTAGCCATCGAACATAAATTGAGCGTCGCTGAACTTTTATTATTGCTAATATTCCATGAATGATGCCATAAATCTTTTCCTAGTTCTGGCTCTCTTCCCCATAAGGCAACTGCTGCCTTATTATAGAGCACTATTTGTCCTTCAACATCACAGGAGTACGTTGCAACAGGTAATTTATGGATTAGATCCCGATATATTTTCTCACTATCTTCAATTTTTTTCCGTGATAAAACCTGCTCTGTTACATCATTTCCAAAGAAAAAAATACCGTCAATATTATTGTTTGCATCTTTATGTGCCTGATAAATAAAATTTAAATAGGTGTCTTTTAGTTTTCCATTACCATCACGATCAAGTTTTACCAGCATTTCATTGGCAGTAAAGGTTTCACCTGTTTGATATACATTATCTAATATTTCAAAAAATCCTTGTGTTTCAAGCTCGGGTAAAACTTCTTTTACCGTCTTGCCAATAATATCCCTTTTATCAATTAATTGCAAATAAAGCTCATTTGCCAATTCATAGACATGGTTTGGTCCTTTTAAAATTCCTATACAGGAAGGTGCCTGCGAGTATAAATTATAGAATCGTAATCGCTCAATTTCAAAAGCTTTTTCTATATTTTTTCTCTCCGTAATATCCCTGCCTATGCAGTAGCATAAATTTTTTGCATCATCCCATGCAGCTGACCATTGCAAATAAACAATATTTCCGTTTTTGTCTATAAATTTTTTTTCAAATATAGGTACCTGCGACCCGCCGCTTCTAAAATCAAAATCTTTATTTATCCCATTATCAACATCTTCATGAGATACGAAGTCAGTGTATTTTTTGCCAATTAATTCTTCAGATGTGTAGCATAAAATACGCTCTGAGGCTTTATTTACCCAGACAAACTTTCCTTCTTTATCACAAGAACAAATCAGATCCATTGAAAAGTCTAAAATTTTACCAAGTTCATGTAGTGGTTCCTTAAAATCACCAGTATTATTATCATTTTTTTCTTTTGGCGGATTGCTTTTCATTATATTCTTTGTTATAGTGGTCTTTATTGGAATTAATTTAAAAGTAATGGGCTATTTGTTATTCCTTAAGTTTTATAAATTTGTTAAAGTCATCTTGTCTTCTTTTGGCAACCGGCAAAATTGCTCCATTGGAAAGTTCACAGAAGTACCCGTCTTTTTTTAAAATTTTGGCGATATGCCTCAAATTAATAATATAGGAATTATGTATTCTAAAAAAGTAACTGTTGTCGAGAATTGCACCGTATTCACCAAGGTTTCTGCTTGACATTATCTTATTTCCATTAGAAAGTACAAAAACGGTATATTTTCCGTCAGCTTTACAAAAAATAATATCGGTCATAGGTATAAGCTCTATTTTTTCTAAAGATGCGACTGCTACATAGTCATTTGTTTGATTTATAGGGTTTAAAGTATTGATGTTGTTGATTTTTTGATTTTGAAAAGCACGTTCCATTTCTATTCTTTTAATAACTTTATATATCGCTATTATGATGGAATTAAAGTCAATTGGTTTTAATAAAAAATCAACTGCATTATGTTTAAAAGCTTTGATAGCATACTCTTTGTGTGCGGAGATAAATACGAGTTTTGGAATGCTAAATTCTAATTGTTCAAGCATTTCAAAAAAAGAATCATCTTCAAGTGCAATATTCAGAAAGATAACATCCGGTTTCTTTGATTTAATCAATGCAATGCCATCACTTATGCATTGTGCAACCCCGATTATTTGCACAATCATATAATTCTCTTCTGCAAATTTCTTTAAAATCATCAGAGTTTCTTTTTCATGTGATAGGATTACAGCATTAATAGGGGTCATGTTTTTTTTATTTTTTTTTAATTCAAATGGGAATAATTGAAAAGGAATTGAACTTAACGTAATGATTTATAACGTTTTAGTTGAGTGTTTTATTACTGCAAAAAAAAATAATTTACAAAAAATAGTATCCGCAATTCTGATTGTGCAGCCTGATTTTAATATAAAGTAATAAGTGTATTAGAAAAAAGGATAAGCGGGGAGAAATGAAGTATTCTCGTAAAATGTAAAGAATGCTTAAAATATAAAAAGGTTAATCAGTACCAATGGGGAGCTTTCAGGAAGAAAATTAGCCCAAAGTTGCTCTCTGGAATAATTCAGCTTATTAGAGTAGTGATCTAAAACGCTAACATAAATGATAGTATCGGCATATTTAAACTACACAGGATTAAACTTCCTGAAAAATTTTCTTTTTGTGGTTTAATCCCCAATCTTTCATAGCATAGATAATTGGTGTTAAGGTATATGCATAGGGTTCCAGACAATAGGATATTTTGACAGGATAATCGTTTGTTATAACTCTTTTAATCAGTTGGTGTTGCTCAAGTTCTTTAAGTTCTTTAGAAAGGACTTTTGGCGTTAAACCAGGAATGCTCTCTTGAATTTCTGTAAATCGGCTGTTGCCTACACCAACAGAAATAATGATGGATAATTTCCACTTTCCATTTATTACTTCCAATGTGTCGCGCACTGGCTTGACCGTGTTAAGGCATTCACAGTAAGGTTTCTTTTTTGGCATAATATAATTACTTATTTTGCTTTCCTTTGGGAAAGGACTATACAAAGGAAAGTAATTTTAATTTAATTTTGCCACATAATCTCTTCAAAATTTGCAAATTATGAATTGCAAGTTATAACAACTAAAATTTACATAAAATGAAAATAGGAATAATAGGTAGCGGCGCAATTGGCGGTACAATCGCAAAAAAAATGGCAGCAGCGGGACACAACGTAAAAATCACTAATTCAGGTGATACTGATAAATTAAATGCTCTTGCCGGAGAATTAGGTGTCGTGGCAGCTACGATTGAAGATGTTGTAAAAGATGTAGATGTCATTATTTTATCAGTGCCAACAGTAGCAATTCCAACTTTACCCAAAGATTTATTTTCAAACGTTCCCGAAAATGTAATTTTGGTTGATACATCCAATTATTATCCTTTTCGTGATGCCGATATCGAAGAGATCAAAAACGGAAAAGTCGAAAGTGTTTGGGTGTCTGAACAACTAGGAAGACCAGTAATCAAAGCTTTCAACAATTTATTGGCAGAAACATTAGCAAACGGAGGAAAAGAACCTGATGCTCAAGGCAGAATAGCGATGGCTGTTGCAGGTGATGATACAGAGGCAAAAAAAATAATTATAAGATTAATTAATGATGCCGGTTTTGATGCCGTTGACTCCGGTAATCTTTCTGAATCCTGGAAACATCAGCCAGGGACACCTGCTTACTGCACAGAACTTACTGCACAAGAATTAAAACAAGCACTTTCTAATGCCATAAAAGAAGAAGCACCTTCGTTAAGAGATAAAGCTATTGCTGATCTTTCTTCGCTGCCATCTTATCCATCTCATTCCTATATAGTAGAATACAATAGAGGATTGTTTCAAAAAAATCCTAAGTCTGTTTAAGAAATCAATATAAATAGATCTTTCCTTTTTGCTCAGGAAAGATCTATTTTGTTAAACTGAATTATAAAAACAATCCATAATGAAATAGCAAGAAGATAGTTTAACATCTGTTACAATGCTATCAAAATGTAAAAACGTTTCATTATTGCCTACTTTTGTATCACAATAGCTATTACTGATTAGCAGAACTTTGTCATTATAATATTAAAGATAAAATAATGGCAAAAATAATTTTTATAAGAGGTGTGCCCTGGTTTGGGAGAATTTGGAAAGTAGATAAAAATCTGCGAATGTTACTATTGGGAAAAACGGCTTATTATTGGTAAAACAGCCTTAAACAGAATCTGAATTTACCGCGATTCTTTTTTTTAATTGCAAACAATGAAACATTTCAAAAAAATCAGCGATCTGCATGAAGCTCTTGGTGTAAAACCTCCGGAAAATCCGCTTTTAAGTGTGGCATATGGTGAAAGGGATTCCTGTGATGGAAATAGTATTCTCGAATTTTCATCCGATTTTTATATCATAGGATTTAAAAAATTGAAATCCGGCAGTATGTTGTATGGAAAAACAAAATACGACCATGACCTTGGTTCAATGTCGTTTGTAAAGCCTCAGCAGAAAGTAGTTTTTAAAAATGTAGAACTAGAGGAAAAGGGATTCCTGATTATTATTCATGAAGACTTTTTACCAGGAACAATGCTTTACAACGGAATCAGGAAATATGGTTATTTTGATTATGAGGTTAATGAAGCATTACATCTTTCGCCTGCAGAAGAAGATATTATCTGGAATTTGTATTTCAGCATTGAAAAAGAATACCATAATAATACTGACGAACTGAGCAAAGCTATTATTGTAAGTCATCTGGATGCTATGCTTAAATATGCACAGCGTTTTTATAAAAGACAGTTTATTAATCGTAAACAACTAACTGGTTCTACAGTCACAAAGTTTAATGCACTACTGGCCGCTAATTTTGAAGAAAGAAAAACAAAAAACATTGGATTGCCAACGGTAGCCTTTATGGCAGAGAAGCTCAATATATCTTCGCGCTATTTAACCGATTTGCTCAAACAAGAAACAGGAAAAACGGCGTTAGAATTGATTCATCTTTTTTTAATTGATGAGGCAAAAAACTTATTGACCGAAGGGGAACTGAATATTTCTGAAATTTCGCACTTACTTGGTTTTGAAAATACAACTTACTTTTCACGTCTCTTTAAAAAAGAAGTAGGCAGCACCCCAAATGAATTTAGGGGAAGCAGGCTAAATTAACAACATATCTCATAAGTTATAAAGAAATAGTTTTTGGCTGGTATAAGTAAATTATACGGGCTGGACTCTGTAATGATTAATTTTTAAAATAATAACAAATATAAAAACAATAAGAATGTCAAATAATCAAAATAAAATAGCATTAGTTACAGGAGCAAGTCGCGGACTTGGAAAAGATTCGGCTTTAAAATTGGCCAGAAAAGGATTTGATATCATCCTTACTTATCAAACCAAAAAAGAATTTGCGGACCAAGTGGTAAAAGAAATTGAAACTCTTGGAAAAAAAGCGTTTGCATTGTCTTTGGATATTTCAATAACGGCAGGTTTTGACCAATTTATAACCGAAGTAAAAGATGTTTTAGAAACTCAATTTTCTTCTGCAAAATTGGATGCATTGGTCAACAACGCAGGTATCGGAATCAATGAAAGTTTTGAAACCACAACAGAAGAAACTTTGGATGCAATGACAAATATCCATTTTAAAGGGCCTTTTTTCTTAACACAAAAATTGCTGCCATTATTAAATGATGGAAGCAGTATTGTGAACACGTCTTCTGGTTTGGCAAGATTTTCTTTTGCCGGATATTCCGCTTATGGTGCAATGAAAGCTGCAGTGGATTCATTATCAAGATATCAGGCTTTAGAATTGGGAAGCAGGAAAATAAGAGTCAATTCCGTTGCTCCGGGCGCCATTGAAACCGATTTTGGAGGTGGTGCTGTTCGTGATGTTTCGGATTTGAATGCATACATAGCTTCAGAAACAGCTTTGGGAAGAGTTGGTTTACCGGATGATATTGGAAGTGTGGTAGCATTCCTTTGTTCTGATGATTCTAAATGGATTAACGCACAACGAATAGAAGTTTCCGGAGGATTTAAAATATAATCGAGCTTTAAATTTTAAAAAGCCTTTAAATAGTTTTGTATTTAAAGGCTTTTTCTTTTTTAACTTCTACAGAAAATTATCTTCATTATTAAACAATTAATAAAGTCTAAAGTTGAAACTCCTGTGATTTTTTAAAGGTTATTGTAAATTGGCTATGTGATGAAAATCCTGACATACTATTTTCTTAAAATAGAATAGCTTTGGTCAAGATAACATTACATCAATATCTCCTTTAAAAACAGCAAAGTCATACACATAAAAAAGCTCCAGATCTCTCTGAAGCTTTCTGTTATTGATTGCGATATATTTTTAGATTGGTCTTTTGTAAACCGTAACATCATCTACCCACATCATTACAGATGAAAATAAGTTAATTTTATTAGGGTCTATAAAATTAGAATCTTTAGACCCCACATTCATGTTGAAAATAATCGAATGTGTCCCAAAATTATTAAAATTTAGATTGACCACACTACTGTTCGTGTATGTTGCAACAGTTACATTGTCAACCTTTATAGTTACCGTTACAACATTGTTTTGCATTTTCCAGAAAGATTCATATAAGTGCCAACCGTTATTTCCGTTTAGATTAAAACTACCGGGATAGTTTCTTTCGGCAGCGTTTCCTAATAAGTTGTTTCCTGAAGAAGTTCCGTAAAAAATATTTGAAGTATAACGGCTCGCATTGGGTGCAAAAGAATACCCTTCCAGAATATCGATTTCTCCTTTGGTTGGCCATGCATTTTGCTGTACAGACCAAAAGGCCGGCCACGCACCGTAAGTATCTGAGAAAGATTTGTAGGTTCCGCCATCCATCGCTATTAATTTAATATTGGCAGAAAGCATATACTCTGTATTGTTTTCCGGTTTGTATTGGTAATGAGAAGAAATGAAACCAGATTGATATTTGTAAGCACTTAATTTGGTTGTTTTGATTTCTAAACATTGTTTTCCATCTCTCCATTGTGTGGTAGGTACCGAACTATTATAGTCACAATACCAGGAATTATAATCCGCTCGTTGTTCTTTAGTCCATTGCGACAAATTAGAGCCTACATTGAATGTGTCTTCAAATTGTTTCACCCAGGGTGCAGCGGCTATTTTAGCTGTACTTGCAGTGGTATTTACAGTTGACAATTGCTCTTCTGCCAATACAGGATTTGTACTGTCTGAGCACGATGCAAATCCTAAAGCGCAGGATAATGCTAATGATAACAAATTTAATTTTTTCATAATTTTTTGTGGTTATATTAATAGTATAGTAAAGTATTATGCTTTAAAATTTAATCTAAACCTTCCAGAAATCCGGTATGCGAACTTTTGATCGCAAAATTGGCGTCATACAATAAAGGCCAGTCATTTCCAACATGATTTAGATCTGTGTTATACGGAATCCAGGATTCATTATCCTTCATTCCCCAAATCGTTAAAGCGTATTTATTTGCTGCCGGAAGTGCATTATAGATTTTTACCATTTCCTTGTATTTTGCTTTTTGGGCCAACCTTCTTTCATTTGTAAAAGTAGAAATGTCATTAAATGGATTGACCTGAATGTCTAATTCTGAAACATGAATTTTCAGACCTTTTGAGACAGCTCTGTTAATATCGGTTTCAATTTGAGTTTTTGTTGGGCTTAAATAAGTATTATGCATTTGAAAACCAACACCATCAATAAGGTTACTTGTTTTTAAATCATCTATAATACTAAAAACTTTATCTTGTTTTGGGATATTTGTAGAGGTTGCATAATCATTATAAAACAATAATAAATTGGTGTCACCTGCTGCAGTTGCTGCATTTCTTGCCCATTGAAAACAATCTTTTACATAATTAGGCCCCATTCGTTTAAGAAAAATAGTATTTCTCATATTACCGCCATTGTCATCTACAGATTCATTTACCACATCCCAGGACTTTACTTTTCCGGCATAATGCGTAACAACATCCGTAATGTATTTTTTTACTTCTGCAGCAAATTCAGCATCAGTACCTGAAAAATCGGTTAACCATTTTGGTACTGAATTATGCCATACTAAAGCATGACCGTGAACATTGATGCCATTTGAATTTCCGTAAGCAACAATTTGATCAGCCACTGCCCAGTTATAAACACCGCTTGCCGTAGAAATTTGATCCATTTTCATTTCATATTCCGCAGAAATACTGCTAAATTCATTTTTCAAAATAATGTCATAAGGGCTTCCGCTGGTTAATTGTGAAGCCTTTATCGCCATACCAACAAAAAATGGATTAGCCACCTTATTGACTTTTACTTTTAAAAAAGTAGGATCTTCAGGAATACCGTTAGAGCCGGTAGTTACAACGCTAATAACATTTGAATAATCTGAAATCTCTGTTTCTGATTTGGCTCTTACTCTGTAATAATATTGTGTGCCTCCTGTTAAACCAACTACGACTTCATTTAAATCCGTCACTTCTTTTGCATTGTAATTGAGTACAAATGCTGTAAAATTTTCGGTTGTCGAAACATCCAAAAGGTAGCTTTTAGAATTCGAAACATAATTCCATTTAGCTTTAAAACCATTGTCATTCACATCTTTTGGTGCGTTTGCAACTGGATTTTCTAAAGTTTCAACAGTTTCATTGTCATCTTTAGAACAGGCAGTTAAAAAAAAGAAGATACTGCTGAGCACTAGTAAAAATTTAATTTTCATACTGTTTTTTTATTATAGAATATCCTGAAATACTCTTATTATATTTTCTTTATTATTTATGTATAATTTACTTTTATAAAAGAGGCTGCTTTGATGGACAGCCTCTTTTTGTTAAAGCAACAATTCTCAATTATTGGTAGCGAATTTTAATATTGTCAAATTTTATCACACTAGGATTTGGCGTATCACTCTGTACAATTCCTACTTTGATTTCATTAACTTTAGAAGCGTCCAGCGTAGTAGCAGGCATTCCAAACCCATAATTATCTTTAAAATCAGCTAAGGTTATGGTTTTGGTTGTCCAATTCACATCCGTTACTTTAAAATTATAACCATAGTCTTTACCATCAATAGTGTTTAATTGTATGGCGAATTGAGCGCCTATGACATTAGAACTTACGTCAATATCTATAAAAGTTTTTGCAGCATCAGTGTTTGATGCACTTAAAAAACTAGTTCCTCCTCCGGCGCTGCTTCCGTTGTAACCGTTGGCAGTAGAACCAGTCCATGCAAGTGTTGCATAACTTCCTGTTGGGCCGCCTGTAGTATTTGCGTTAAAAGTATCGATATCGCCATAAGCATTCCAACTCGTTCTGACACCGTTTCCGTCAAAATCAGATACAAGAACCATTGTAGCAAAATTTATTATTGTTTTTGCTGTGCCTCCCGGTGTAGTGACTATTAATTCTGATCCTGAAACTGCATCTGAAGGTAAACCGATAATAATAGAAGAAGATGATTTTAGAGTATAACTTAGTGCTTTTCCTCCTAAAGTTACCGAAGAAATATTATAAAACCAGGTGCCTTCAATTTCCAGTGGAAATCCCGGAGTTGCTACAGCCGGAATTGTTTTTACAATGGTAGGAGTGGGCTGTAAAATCTCAATATCTTTTGTGAATGAACCAGCAGCAGTTTCAAATGTAATGGGTTGTACGCCAAATCTGCTTCCTAATTTTTCATCAAAAGGAACAGTGAAAATAAACGCTTTATCAGAATTATGATTAGGATTAAAACTGATGTTAATTTTATTATCCAGCGTAATCTTTTTTAATCCCGCCAAACCTTCACCTTCGACTCTAACTTTATTTAACGGAAAAGCCTGATTAAGTAAATCTCCCGGTTCAGCAACCATTGCATCAATAGTTGCAGCAGTACTATTATCATCATTTTGGCAAGCTGTAAAAGAAACCAGAGCCAAAAGAATTATAATTCTATATTTTATTTTATTGATCATAGTATAAAAATTAATTGAAGTTAAAAGGAACCGGCGGTTCTAATAATGATGGATTAGTATCAATAGCAGATTGAGGTAATGGCAATTCAAAATAATTGTTTGCCGGAGTTATCTTTCTGGAAACCAATTCTGTTCTGGCATCATCAGAATAAAAACCAACTTCCTGCTGTGAAATAATAGCTGTAGCTTCGGCAAGACCACGTCGTTTTAAATCGAAGAAATACTGTCCTTCAAGTGCAAATTCAACTCTTCTTTCATTAAACAGATCATCTCTGGTAAGTATTGTTTTAGCTGGTAATCCGGCTCTTAATCTTACTTCATTAAAAGCACTTAAAGCAGCTTCGGAAGTAGTTGAACCTGCTCCGGCCAAAATCGCTTCGGCATGCATTAATAAAACATCAGAATATCTGAGTATAATCGTGTTTTGTGATGTTCTCATAAAAAACACATCGTTTCTTTCGGCGGCAGAACCTACAATGTATTTTCTGAAATTAGCTCCTGTCGAAGAAAGGATTTTTTTGTATGTGAAACCACCTTGATTTTTTAATAATTCAGGATAAAAGTCACCATCTGTCATAATCGTGTTCTTTTTTCTGGTATCCTTTGGCTCAAATCCGGCTTGTAGTGAGATTGAAGGCAGGTAAACTCCCCAGCCATCACCGCCACCTGTTATTCCTGTACCTCCCGGAACTATATAGGCCTGATTCGTGTTTTGTGTTCCCCATTCTGTAGCAATCGCTTTCCATTGCAGGGCAAACATACTCTCTGCGCTGTTATTATTTTCAGGGCTGCTAAATAAGTTTCCGTATTCCTGGATTAACTTATATTGGTTTCCAATAATTTGCTGGGTTAAGGCTGAACTTTCTGCATATTCATTTAAGGTTAAATGCACTTTTGCAAGAATACCCATAGCGACATATTTCGTAACATACCCCTTTTTTAATGGTTTTTCAGGTAAATTTTCAACAGCATATTCCAAATCCTGTTTTATAAATTTATACACATCAGCAACGAGATTTCTTTTTGGCTGTGCAGCAGAACCTGCTTTGCTAATAATAGGCACAGCGCCAAAAGTTCGTACGAGATAGAAATAAGCATTGGCTCTCATAAATTTGGATATTGCAATCGCTTTTTTATAAGATTCTTCAGGTAATTCGCTTTTTCTTTCTTCAACCAGACTCATTAAATTATTAGATTGATCGACAACCGAAAATAACGAAACGTATCCTTCAGTCAGGATTGGGTTTTGCGAAGTTACCTGGCCATCTTTAAATTGCGCATACGCACCATCAAACGAAAAAGCATTTCCCGCATACATATCTCCTACAGCAATCAGGAATTTATCGTTAAAAGTAAACCACGGCTTAAAGTACAAACTCTCAGCAATTCCGTCAAAAGCGGTAACTCCTTCGGGTAAATCAGCCGGGGTTAATTGATTTTCAGATGGTGCATCCAAAAAATCATCTGAACAGGAAAATAAAGACAGCAATGGTATTAGCATTCCCATCATAAAAAGTTTAAAAAGTTTTTTCATAACTACTTTTTTTATGTTAACGATTACGAATCATTAAGTTAAATGTGTTTTTTATCAATTTTAGAATTCTAAATTCACTCCCATAGAAATTGTTCTTGGCACAGGATATCTTCCTAAATCAATACCGCTCAGGGTTATGTTTTGATCTAAATTTCCAAGGGCAGGGTCAAAACCGGAGTATTTAGTAAACGTGTATAAATTTTGAACATTGGCGTACAATCTTACTTTAGAGAAAATAGAGTTTTCGAATATTTTTTCCGGTAAATCGTAGCTCAGCGAAACATTCTGAATTCTTAAATAAGAGCCGTCTTCAACAAATCGATTTGAAATTCTGCCATTCCCGTTTGGATCGTTAAGTGTAATTCTGGGTACATCTGTATTTTCATTTACTCCAGGTTCAAAAGCCTTTAGCGCCTCAGTACTAACGTTTCCGAAACGATCTCCAAATCCCGGATAAATACCATCTGTATAATGGCGCGTAAAGTTGTAGATCTGGTTGCCCTGACTTCCTGTTAAAACAACAGATAAACTGATATTTTTGTATTTAAAATTATTGGTAAAGGCATACGTAAAATCAGGAATTGCATCTCCTATGGCTGTTTGATCTTTACTATCAATTTTTCCATCGCTGTTAAGATCTTTAAAACGAATATCTCCAATTCCGGTTCCTGTTTCCTGAGTTGGTCCTGCGGCTAATTCGGCAGCATTTTTAAATAATCCGTCCGTAACATATCCATAAAATTGTCCTACCGGCTGTCCTTCTGTAGTTCTGGTAACGTTGTACAAATCAAATTGTACTTTTCCTAACAAAGATTTGCCCTGACCCTGAAAACTTGTCAGCTCATTATTGTATTTGGATAAAATAATTGTACTGTCCCACGTGAAATTTTCGGTAACAATATTTCTTGTATTCAATGTAAATTCAACTCCTTTAGTTACAATTTCGCCTGTGTTGAGGTAGTAATTAAGGGCGCTTTGATTCGATTCATCGTTGATTTGTTTGGTCAGGAAATCGGATGAATTCTTAATATAATAATCAAAATCTATTTTTACTCTGTTATCAAATAATCCTAATTCAAAACCGGCATTGAAAGATTTAAGAGATTCCCATTTAATATCCGGATTACCTAAATTATCAATTGTTGGCGACACACCTCCAAACGGAGATGAAAGTAACGATAGTATGGTTTGATACCTGTTTGCCGGAATATTTTGATTTCCCACCAGACCGTAACCTGCCCTGAATTTTAAATAGTTTACAGTATTTGACAAAGGCTCAAAGAACTTCTCGTTACTTACTGTCCATCCTCCTGAAAATGATGGAAAATATCCCCATTTGTTATTAGGTCCAAAGTTTGACGAAGCATCTGCTCTTAAAGACGCAGAGAAAGAATATCTATCAGAAAAGCTATAGTTTAATCTCGAAATATAAGATGCCATCGACCATCTGCCAGAACCATTTCCGTTAAGTGCAGTATCAATATCGCCAATGTTTAAGTTCGTAAAATCCCTATTTAAAAACTCACCCGTTCTGTAACCGCTTAAATATTCATAGCGGCTTTCCTGAGCTTCCTGACCTAATAAAAAAGTAAAATTGTGATTTTCATTTAGCGCTTTATTATAAGTCAGGTAGTTTTTAATATTCCAATAATAACTTTGATCCTGCTGTTTGAAAGATTTGTTTAAAAGTTCAGACACATTTCCTAAAGTGTATTTAGGTGCAAAAGCACTGCTTTTTGAAAAATTAAGGTCATATCCTAATTCAGATCTAAAAACCAATCCTTTGATAATCGTGAAATCAGCAAATAAATTACCGTTAATTTTAAATCTTTCTGTAGTTGAATTATTGTATTCCGACAAAGCTATTGGGTTGGTTGCTTCATTTGCCGAAGATCCTAAACCACTTGTTGGTCCCGCATAAGAGCCATCGGCATATCTAACCGGTAATTCTGGCGATTGTCTTAAAGTATTCATTACTAAACCACCTCTGTCATCGTTTCTTACTACTTGTTGAGACGACTTACTGACAGATAAGTTATTACCAATTTTTAGCCAGGATTTCACATTAGAATCTACATTTAAGCGCATCGATAATCTGTTGAAATCTGAGTTTAGAACAATTCCTTCCTGATCAAAATAATTTAAAGAAGTATAATAACGAGTTCCGTCTTTTTCACCAGAGAATGACAGCTGATGATTGTACATTGTAGCAGTTCTAAAAAGCTCATCCTGCCAGTTTGTTCCATTACCTAATAGATTAGGCTTTTGATATTGATATGGGACAGGCTCGCCATTTAATTTGAAAATTTTTGCCTGATAAGCAGCGTATTGTGGTAAGTTTAAAACATCAACAGTATTGGTTACCTGCTGAGTACCTAAATAGGTTTCATAAGCAAACTTTGATTTTCCTTTTTTTCCCTTTTTGGTTGTAATCAAAACGACACCATTTGCACCATTTGCACCATATATAGCCGTTGCCGATGCATCTTTTAAAATATCAATAGTTTCGATATCCGAAATATTCAAACCTGATAAAGCCGAGTTTTTAGTTTGTCCGTTTCCTCCGCCTAAAGCGCTAAAAGAAAAAGAATCGTTGTTTTTATCAGCAAAAACGGGCGTTCCGTCAATTACGTATAAAGGCTCGTTACCGTTAATGGAAGTTATTCCTCTAATTTGAACAGAGATTCCACCTCCGGGAGTACCAGAATTTTGAGTAACGTTTACACCTGCAGCCTTACCCACAAGAGCCTGATCGATAGAAGTAAACGGTTTGTCCTGAATTTCAGAAGCTTTAATAGATGAAACAGCACCGTTTATATCTTTTCTTTTTGAAGTTCCGTATCCTATTACAACAACTTCATTTAATTTTTCCAGATCATTGACCATGACCACTTGCATGACTGGTTTTGCGGGTAGTATTAAATTTTTATATCCAACATAACTAAAAAGCAATGAAGCTGTTGGTTCGACATTGTTTAAGACAAAACTACCGTCGAAATCGGTAACGGTTGCATTTTTTGTTCCTTGTACTATTACGCTAACACCCGGCAGACTGGTTCCGCCTGATGTTACTTTACCTTTAACAGTTTGAGCAAAGAAAAAATTTCCCCACATACACACTATTAAACACAATAGTTTTTTTAATGTTCTTTTCTGCATAAAATTTGGTTGTTAGACTGAGTTAAATAATTAGTTATTTTAGTTTGTAAAAAACATTTAATGGATTGTTTTTGTCTCGCTTATTATTTGAGTTGTGATATAAAACTATTTCTTAAATATTTCTTAACGAAAGTAAAATCTTGAGCAGTCCAAGTGTAGAACAGATGAAGCAAATCATGCATCATTTGATGCAAAACCGCATTTCAACCCTCTGCATTTAATGAATAACACATAAAAACCCTTAAATAACCAGTGAAGTATTGGCAAAAAATTATACTTTAAAATATATTTTGCGAAATTATATTGTAGTATTTTTATTAAAATAACAAGTTTAAGCAAAATTCAAAAAAGTAATTTTTTAAAAAGATGCTGACAAAAAAAAGCCCCGACTTAAAATCGAGGCTTGTAAAATTATACGAGCTTTAAAGAATCTTTCATCTTCCATCTTCCATCTATATTCTTTCTTCTATATTCTTTCCTCTATATTCTTTCCTCTATATTCTTTCCTCTATTTCTTAGATCCCGTTTCCTGCGTAGGCAAATGTCCGTATTTAAGTTTATAACATTTGGCAAAATAAGAAGGAGAGGTGAATCCTACTTTATAACTAATTTCATTGATATTAATCGTATTATTGCCTTGTTCGAGCAATTGTTTTGCTTTTTCTAATCGTACATTTCTAATAAACTCATTTACAGAAACACCCGTTAGCGTTTTTATTTTTCGATACAATTGGCTCCTGCTCAGGAAAACTTTAGAAGAAAGCAATTCCACACTTAAGTCAGATTCGCTGAGGTTTTCATTAATAAAATGAAGAATTTTTTGAATGAAATCATTGTCTAATGAAGTTGTTTTTTCCTTTCCATCTTTTGTGATGCCGGTATAAAATTTCTTAAACATTATTTGTCTGCTTGTAATAAGCTGCGCCAGACTGGATTTTAAAATATCTAATTCAAATGGTTTGCTCAAATACATATCAGCACCAGAATCTATTCCTTCAATCCTGTCATGTACCATCGCTTTTGCAGAAAGCATTAATAACGGAATATGACTTGTTTTTAAATCTCCCTTTATATTTTTACACAACTGTAAGCCGTCCATTACCGGCATAATAACATCAGTAATTATAATATCCGGTAATTTCTGAACGGCCAGTTCGTAACCTTTTTTTCCGTTTTCGGCTGTAATGACTTTATATAGTTTACTCAGTTCCGTTTTTAGATAATTTCGTAATTCAAGATTGTCTTCAACAATCAAAACGGTATAGGCTTTTGCAGTATCTGCTTCCATTTCTTTCGTTGGCTCTTCAGGAATCTCTTCATCATCTTCCTGATATTTATTCGATTCAAACAAAAACTTATTTTTATTTTTTTCTATTTCAAAAACTTCATTCACTACTTCATTTTCCTTATAAAAAGAGTTGCCTAAAGGAAATATTACCACGAATTTTGTTCCTTCTCCCGGTGTACTTTCCACATCAATTTTTCCTTTATGAAGCTCAACAAATTCTTTTACAACCTCTAAGCCAATTCCGGTGCTTCCGTAGTAATCTTTGTTGAGGTTATTAACCTGATAAAAGCGATCAAAAATTCTTTTCAAATCCTCTTTGTAGATTCCAGAACCTGTATCTGTAATGGTTATTGAAAAGGAGGGAACCTTACTTTCATTAATTATTAAGGAACTATTCTCATCTAATTTATCGATAGCAACAGTAATAAAACCATCATCAGGAGTAAATTTAAAAGCGTTTGAGATGATATTGAATATTATTTTTTCCAGCATTTTTGGATCTAACCAATCTTCAAGCTCTTCAATTGAGGGCTCAAAATCAATAGTTATGTTTCTCGCAGCTGCTTCCTCATCAAAATAGCCTATAATTTCTTTTACAAAAGCAATCACTTCAATTTTTTTAACCTGAAGGAAAATTTTGTTGAACTCTAATTTATTAAAATCCATAAGCTCGTTGATAAGCCACGAAAGCCTGTCTGAGCTTTTATGTACCGTTTTTAATTTATTATGTATTTCTCTTGATACATTCTTACTTCTTAAAATATCTTCGAGAGGGTTGATAATTAAGGTTAATGGTGTTCTGAATTCATGCGAAATATTGGTAAAAAACTGTAATTTTTTATTGTTTAACTTCTCTAACTGAATCGTTTTTTCTCTTTCTAAAATGATGGATTGTCTGGCTTTAAAACGATTTTGATAAATTTTGTTGAAATATATAATCATAAAAACTAAAATTGAGGCGTATATTAAATAAGCCCAAATGGTTTTCCACCACGGAGGAAGAATTTTTATTTTTAATTCTAACTGAACATCGCTCCAGGAACCATCTGCATTGGCCGATTTTACTTTAAAAACATAATTACCAGGCTCAAGATTGGTGTACGTAGCCGTTCTGTTATTGTCTACATAATTCCAGTCTTTCTCAAAACCTTCAAGATAATAGGCGTATTGGTTTTTTTTAGAATAATTATAGTTTATCCCCACATATTCGATCGTAAAAACCGATTGTGCATGATTGAGAATAATTTCTTTTGTCTGCGAAATTACCTTGGTTAAAGGCGAACTCTCTTCATTTGGTTTTACAGATTTATTAAATAATTTGAAATCACTAAAATACAGCCTTGGCGCTTTTTCTGTTTTTTTGATTTCATTAGGGTTAAAATAGTTTACGCCTTCATAACCACCAAAATACAGTTCGCCATTTCCATCTTTAAAGACGGCATTATTATTAAAATCGTTGTCAATAAGACCATCATCTTTATTGAAATTGGTGCTTTGTTTGTTTATAAAATCGAGTTTTGTCAAACCGGATCCACCGCTTATCCATAATGATCCATTGTTGTCAGAAATAATAGCGCGAACTGATTTTTCTTCAAAACCCGGAAAATCATCATAATTAGAAAATACCTTATTTTTTTTATTGTAACTAAACAATCCTTCGCCATCTGTACCGATCCATATTTTTTTATCGTTGGACTCATAAATGGATAAAATGGTCTGAATACCGCTATATTTTGTTTTATCCCTAAACATTTCATCGCGCATATTTATCACTCTAAAACTGGAATCGGCATTTAAGTGTACCTGATATAGCCCTAATATTGTTCCCACCCATAAAATATTATCAGAGTCAACAAAAACTTTGCGAATAAAGGCTTCGTTTAAAGAGTTGTCTGCAAATGGTTTAGTGTTACAATGCACGAATGTGTTGGTCTTATTGTCAAAATAATGAAGTCCTTTTATGAAAGTTCCAATCCAGATTCGGCCTCCGGAATCTTCAGAAAAACTAAAAATCCTGTTCGATTTCAATCCAGCTGTATTTGTCGTATTGTAGTTTATGAATCGGGTAGTTCCATTTTTCAAAAAATAGATGCCGCGATCCCAGCTTCCTACCCAGATATTTTGTTTACTATCTATGAAAATAGTCTGAATATCAACAGCATCCAGACCGGAATAATAACTTTGATTGTTTTTGTTGACATGAATATAACTTTTAGCCGAAAGATTATAAATATCAAGTCCGCCGCCTTCGTTACTGATGATCAGATTGCCTTTTTTATCTTTTATAACTGAAGTTACATAACTAGTCTGTAGCGAATTATCATTATTAACAAGCGACTCAAGTGAATTGAATTTATTATTAGGCTTATCAAATACACCAAGTCCTTTATTGAAATACCCTAACCAAAGTCTTTTTTCTTTGTCTTCGTATAATGACCATACAGAATTCGACTTTAAACTAAAATTATTGTATTTGCTGTGCAGGTATTTTTGCAGTACTTCTCCTTTATAATTTACAACTAATAAACCATCATTTTCGGTGCCGCAAAGTATATAATCCTGACTACTTTGTATAATCGATAAGATTTTATTTTTGGTAATAAAAAAATTCTCAAATTGATAGTTATCCGTTTCGGGTTTAATTTTTATCAGTCCATTTTCAGTCGTTCCCAGCCATAAATATCCAAATTTGTCTATAACAACACTTTCAATATCATCTAATAATGGTTCTCTTTTAAACTTGTCTTTATAAACCTGCTTTACTTTTCCGTTTAGATCGATCTCTAAAAGTCCGTAACTGGTTCCTAAATAAATAATTCCCTGTTTGTTTTTTACGGAACATTTGATTAAAAAGTTTGGTTTTTCGAGAACTTTTGAGTGCACTAAAGACGTTTTCAGGGTTTTTGCATTTACTTTAAATAATCCAAAACCATACGCACCTAAAAGTATGTCGCCGTTGTTATCTTCAATAATAGTTTTTATGGTAATTGGCTGTTCGTATCCTTTTACAATTGCATCCTGAATATTGATTTTAGTAAAATTATCCAGATCCCGATTGTACAAACACAAGCCTTCATCTGTACCAATCCATAGGTTATTTTTAGAATCAATAAAAGTGGCATAAATAAAATTACTGTTTACGGATCCCGGTTTTTTATCATGTTTATATCCAAAATAATTTACCCCATCATATCGATATAATCCTGCGCCGTTTGTACCTATCCAAATAAAACCATTGTGATCCTGAATGATAGAAGAAATAGCCCTTTTTGAAGTAGTTTCCTGTATGCTTCTAAATTGGTAGTTTTCAAATTTATCCTGAGAAAACAAACAATTTACAAGACCAAAAAAGCACAGAAGAATATATTTGATATTTTTCATTTACATTTTAATATTTATTAATTCTATTTGAAATAAAATTTATAATTGATGATTTAATCAACCCCTTGGGTGTAATTATTTTAACACATAGAAACATAGAATTATTGAACAAAAAAAAGGCGTTTCACTTGCATTAATCCCAATAGCTATCGGGACTATGTGTGAGAAACAAGTTTCTTTTGGATTTACTTTTTCAAAATCATAAAATCTATGTTTCTATGTGTTTAATTAAATTTTTATGCATTTCAGCCAATGGGTTAATCATATCCAAAACAATATTAATAAAACTAAACAGAACACTTACTTTTTTTATCCAGATTTACCATATTGCTAAAAACCTGAGCAGATTAATCACCTCAAAAGGATTAATCGTACTCAGGCTGTAAATTGCTTAAAAATAAATCAAACAATCAAGATTATCTTTTTGTTTTTAAGTTTGTTAGCATTTATTTTAGTTCGAATTTAGTGCTAAGACCTTCATTAGAATTCCAGCCAATCATAACATTAAACAAACCAGCTTCTGTCAAAAATTTACCATTGTTGTCATAAAAACCAAGCTCCTTGTCGGTTAAGGTAAAATGAACGGTTTTCGTTTCTCCTTTTTTTAATGCAATAAGTTCAAAACCTTTTAATTCCTTTACGGGTCTAACCACGCTGGCAGCGACATCATTTATATACAATTGAACCACTTCTTTTCCATCAAAATTTCCTGTATTGGTAACATCAACACTTAGTTCAATTTTTTCTCCTTTCTGGAAAGAAGTTTTTGCTAATTTCAGATTTTTATATTCGAAAGAAGTATAGCTTAATCCATAACCAAAAGGATATAATGGTGTTTTTTCGACATCAATATAATGGGACCAAAAAGCGTTTTGATCTTTATTAGTTGGTCGTCCTGTATTGTACAAATTGTAATAAATTGGACATTGCCCAACGTTTCTTGGAAATGACATTGTCAGCTTGCCACTTGGGTTATAATCTCCGTACAAAACCTGTGCAATTGCATTTCCGGATTGGGTGCCTAACTGCCACGCTTCAACAATAGCAGGAATATTTTCTGCTGCCCACGGTAATGCCAGCGGACGCCCGTTATTTAAAACCAAAACGATATTACGATTTACTTTGTAAACTTCCTCCAATAATTGCTGCTGATTTCCAGGCAAACCCAATTCGGTTCTACTGCGTCCTTCACCACTTTGAAAACCAATTTCTCCTAAAACCATTACCACAACTTCTGCTTGTTTGGCTGCCTTTTTAGCGGCTTCAAATCCGGAAAAATCAGTTGTATTAATTTTTACTTCATCAACAAATACTTGTTTGTTTAAAGCCACATCAGTTCCTTTTTCATAAACTAAAGGATTGTTTTTATATTGCTGCATTCCTTCAAGAACCGATATTGCTGTATTATCATCAGCGGCAATTCTCCAGCTTCCTAGCGGACTGGTTTTATCATTTGCCAAAGCACCAATTAAAGCGATTTTTACTCCTTCTTTTTTTAATGGCAGCAGGTTTTTATTATTCTTCAATAAAACAATTGATTTTTTAGCCATATCCAAAACAGCATCATTATTAGCCTTGTTTCCAATACTTGATTTTTCACGGGCTTCATTACAATATTTGTATGGATTATCAAACAATCCTAATTCAAATTTTACTCTCAAAATTCTACGAACAGCATCGTCGACCACACTTTCTTTTACCACACCTTTTTTTACCAGCTTCGCCAATTCTGTTACATAAACACTTGATTCCATATCCATGTCAGAACCTGCAATAGCGGCTTTTTGAGCGGCATCTGCGGCATCGGCTGCGTAACCGTGGGTAATCATTTCGCCTATCGAAGCCCAGTCAGAAACTACAAAACCATCAAATTTCCAGGCTCCTTTTAAAATGTCTCTTTGCAAAAAACTATTTCCGGTTGCCGGAACTCCGTTTAATGTATTAAATGAATTCATGAAAGTACGAATTCCAGCATCGACAGTTGCTTTAAAAGGCGGTAATACACTATTGTATAACTTAGAATTACTCATGTCGACACTATTGTATTCCCTGCCTGCTTCTACAAAACCGTAACCTGCAAAATGTTTGGCGCAGGCAATAATAGCCGTATTAGCACTTAAGCTCTCTCCCTGAAACCCTTTAACACGAGCGGTAGCAATTTTACTGCCCAGATAAGGATCTTCTCCGGCACCTTCCATTACGCGTCCCCATCTTGCATCATTCGAAATATCTACATTAGGTGCAAAAGTCCAGTTTAATCCGGAAGCAGAAGCTTCAATAGCAGCAATATGCGCCGAATTTTTAATGGCTTCCAAATCCCAGCTTGCGGCTTCTGCCAATGGGATAGGGCTGAGAGTTTTATAACCATGTATCACATCAAAACCAAAAAGTAACGGAATCCCAAGACGGGTTTCTTCAACAGCCATTTTTTGTACGGCTCTTACTTCTTTAACGCCTCGTACACTTAGCATAGAACCTACCAGTCCTTTCTTTATATTATTGTATTTTTCTTCATTAGAACCTGATTCGGGTTTTGGGCCTGTAACATCCCATGAACCATTATATTGATTCATTTGCCCTACTTTTTCTTCCAATGTCATTTCTTTCATCAAAAGCGAAATTCGCTCTTCAATTGGTTTATTGGTATCCAGATGTTTTTTTGATTGTGCATATCCGTTTCCAAAAACGATTAGCAGTAAAAAGGCATATTTTTTAATTGGTCTTTTCATCATTGTATTTTAGTTAGCATCGAATTTTTTAAAATAGGTTGTAAATGTACTTTTACAGTAGTGTCGATAGTACAAGATTTGAAGCATTTTGTAAAACAAATGATGTATTTGCAGGTCTTTAAATCAACAAAGAGATTGCTATTAAAGGTTTTGAATGCAATTTTCAATGAATTGATAAAAGCGAGGAAGATAATTTTTTTAGAAATCCAAAGACAAAATAAAAGCCTCCATACTTATTTGTGTGGAGGCTTTTTTGACATATAATATCTTGATAAGACAAAAAATTAAGGAAACTAAAATTATCCGTGGATTAGAATTTTTCGTATAAGTTTTCCTGCGTTGTTGTCTGATAATTTTCAATTTCTGATTTTATAACATCTTTATATTTGGCAAGTCCTATTCCTATTATCGGAATAGACAATTTTCCTACTATGGAGCCCGCCTGCGTGTGGCCTGTTTTATTTAGATAAGAAGATAAGAGTAAAGCGCCAATTGCTCCAAAAAGTATTACTTCTCCGGGAACATCCGCAATTTTAGATTCTATTAATTCCCTGATGTCTTCAAGATTCTCCTGATTGATTAAGTTTTCCATATTTTTATTTTTTAATGATTTCTATGTTTATAATTAATTAAAATTATTGCTAAAAAAACATTTTCACTTTATATGATTGGATGATCTGGTTATATGATTATCATTTATTGCAAAATGATTATCGCAGTTTGAAACCGTAAAAACACATTATAATTAAGATTTTATTTACTTTCAGTAATCTGAAAGCAAAATATATTTGAATTTTTTATTAATAGAGAATAAAACATTACTATTAAGCGTTGTTTAAATAAAACAATACTATATATGGGCTTATTTGATTTTATGATAGTGGAAATAGCGATGGATTTAGGAACGGCAAATACTTTAATAGTTCATAATGGAAAAGTAGTGGTAGACAGTCCTTCAATTGTGGCGAGAGATATTAGAAACGGAAAAATTATTGCTGTTGGTAAAGAAGCGAGTTTAATGCAGGGCAAGACGCATGAAAATATTAAGACAATCCGACCTCTTAAAGACGGTGTTATTGCAGATTTTGATGCTTCAGAAAAAATGATCAACTGGTTTATCAAAAATATACCTGAATTAAAAAGAAGTTTTATTACTCCTGCACTGCGAATGGTAGTTTGTATTCCAAGCGGTATAACTGAGGTAGAAATGAGAGCTGTAAAGGAATCCTGCGAACGTGTAAATGGTAAGGAAGTATTTTTAATTCACGAACCTATGGCGGCTGCAATTGGGATTGGATTAGATGTTATGCTTCCCAAGGGAAACGTAATAGTAGATATTGGCGGTGGAACTACCGAAATTGCGGTTATTGCTCTGGGAGGCATAATTTGCGATAGCTCTTTAAAAATTGCGGGAGATGTTTTTACCAACGATATTTTATATTATATGAGAACGCATCATAATTTATATATTGGAGATGCAACCGCAGAGATAATAAAAATTGATGTTGGTGCCGCCATAGAGGAACTTGAGGATGCTCCTGACGACATAACAGTTCGCGGAAGGGATCTTTTAACCGGAAAACCTAAGGAAGTTAAGGTTAGTTATCGCGAAATTGCAAGAGCTCTAGACAAATCAATACAAAGAATTGAAGATGCTCTTATGGTAACACTTTCAATAACACCGCCGGAACTTGCAGCTGATATTTATAACACAGGATTGTATCTTGCAGGAGGAGGCGCACTGCTTCGCGGTCTTGATAAAAGGCTTTCGCAGAAAACAGATTTACCGGTTTTTATTGCAGAAGACCCTTTAAGAGCAGTAGTTAGAGGTACAGGTATTGTTTTAAAAGATATATCTAAATATCAGAGTGTACTTATAAAATAAGATAACGGTTCTGCTATAGTTTTAGAATCCGAATTTTCAACATTAAAATTTAGCTATAAAAAAAAGTCCTAATGAAAGTTAGGACTTTTTTAGTGGTTCTAATCTGTTATTTGTTTTAATGTAAAGTGGTTTTGTGTTTGTGATAAAATTTGGCAAATTCGGAGAATGGTCTTAATTTAGTCCTAAACCCGCTGTAGTAAAAGAACGTTAGTGATTATTTTTTTGGGAAGATAGATTGCCATAATTAAATGATATCAAAATGGATTATAAAAGCATTGCTAAAAAAATAATTGACCTGAAAAACGCAGACTTGGTGTTAAGGGATAAACTTGTAAAAAGCGGACAACTTAGCGAAGGGTACAATGAAGAAATGAAAGAATTGCATAACAGAAATGCAAAAATATTAAACGACATAATTGACACTATAGGTTATCCAACAATAGATAAAGTTGGTAAAGAAGCAAACGAAGCGACCTGGCTGGTCATACAACATTCAATTGGACAACCAGTATTTATGAAAAAGTGTGCAAAACTACTGGAAAGTGCGGTTAGTGAAAATAAAGCAGACCCAAAATATTTGGCCTATCTTACTGATCGAATAGCAGTATTTGAAGGTAAGCCGCAACTTTACGGAACTCAATTTGATTGGGATGAATATGGAAATTTAAGCCCAAATCTTTTTGATCATATAACCAAAGTAAATGAAAGAAGAAAAGCAATCGGACTTAATACTCTTGAAGAGCAAACAGAAATTATAAGAAAACAGGCGAAAAACGAAAATCAATCACCTCCGCCAGACTTTGAAAAAAGAAAGAAGGAAATTGAAGAATGGAAAAAAACGGTCGGCTGGATAAAATGAAACAACAAATAAAAATTGACGTTTTTGAATTATCTGCTATAATAAGCGGTTTGAACTTTCCTGTTCTCAATTACAATGATATCGCTACTTATTTTTTTTCTTTTTTTTCCTTCCCAGCCATATTATTAAACCCGTGATAGGCAGTGTCGAAGCAAAAAGGCAGACCAAAAAGGCCAGGATTTTTGTTGGATAACCATAAATGCTTCCTGTATGAATAGGATAAATAAGACGGCGCACTTTATCGCCGTTGCTAAAAGATTCGTAAGGTCTTGTTTTTAAAAGCTCTCCCGTATATTTATCAAAATAAGCCATACTTGAAATATTTGGAATCGATTTTTCAAGGTTGAGTTTAATCACCATGATACTGTTTATGGTGTCAGATGGGATTCTGATTTGAGTATCTCCCTTATATTTATAAATCCTGTCGGTTTTTGAAAATATTTTTTGGTAAAAATATGTTTTGTCAATGTTAGGATCGACTTTTGTTGGATTTTCAACTTTTGCTGAAGGCTTTTTTGTGGTTCCGTCTGCGAGTAAATAGATACTGCTTTCAAACCATTTAAAAGACCAGGTTAGCCCGGTCAGCGATATTATCAAAAGAAATAAAAAGCTGTAGAAACCAAAATTCGAATGAAAATCCCAATTGACTCTTTTAAAAGAGGCGCTCCATTTTATGGTTAATCTTTGTTTTAGGTTTTTTATTTTTTTCGGCCACCATAAAATAAGACCTGAGATAAGCATAAAAGCAAAAATAAGACAACTGCATCCGGTAATAAATTTTCCGGCTTCCCCCAAAATTAAGTGACGATGCAGATCCAGTACTACAGAAAAAAACCTGCTTTTTTCAGGAATTGAGGCCAATACCTTTCCGGTGTAAGGATCTACAGAGAAAATCTGATCGTTTTTATCGGCATCAGTTCCGGAAACAATTACAGTTCTTTGAGAATCTTCATACGTTTGAATACGATCTAACTGAGTGATTTTATATTTTTTCTGAATGGTATTTACATAAACATCAACCGGTAATTTTTTTGTTCCGATAGTCGAAACCTGATAAAATTCAGGATTGACAAAAGCATCAATTTCTTCTTCAAAAACTAAAATACTTCCGGTAAGCGCCACAATAAATACAATAAGCCCGGACGAAAGTCCGAGCCATAAATGTAAAAAGCCAATATTTTTTTTCAATGTTTTATTCATAGAAGAGGAGAAAATTGTCCCAAATATAATTAAAGGTTTTTAAAAGGAATATCCAAGGGTTAAAAGCCAGTTTGAAGGTGCGCCGGGAAACAAACGAATATAATCATAACCACCAACCCAGTAAGTTTTATTCAATATGTTATTGGCATTCACCTGAATTTTAAATTTGTTAATGCTGTAATATAATGCCGCATTAAATAAAGTGTAGCCAGGAAGTGTCTGCTGGTCAGTTTGGCTAAGTGTACGGGTGGTTGCAAAATTGCTTCCAAAACCTAATCCAAAATCTTTCAAAGCTCCGTCTGTAAAATTATAACGTGTCCATAAATTACCTTGCTGGCGTGGAGTATTTGGTTTTTGTCTTCCAATTTCAGATTCAATCGGGCTTTCAGAAATTGCAGCTTCATTATAAGAATAAGCGGCAGATACACTCCAGTTTCGTGTAATATTTCCGTTCACATCAATTTCAATACCTTTTGATTCTTCTTCACCTATAGCACGCATTAAATCAGGATTTGTAGTATCGTTTGCCGGATATAAAGTGTTTTTCTGCTGAATTTTGAAAAGGGCAACCGTTACAAAAAGTTTCTCTTTAAACCATGAAGATTTTCCTCCAAACTCGATCATATTACTTTCTAACGGATCAAAAGGGCCTCCCGCATTTGGATTTGATAAAGAAGAAGCAGTTTGTGGGTTGTATCCTTTTACGTAAGTTCCGTACAAGTTAATGTTTGGATTAACAGTATATGTAAGTCCAAAACGAGGTAGAAAGGAATGTTGTTTTACTTTGTTTTCATTCGTTTTTTTGTAGTTTTCCTTATCGCTGTATTCGTCGTAACGCACTCCAATTAAAGCCTGAAATGCACCAAACTTAATATGGTCCTGAAGATAAACTCCGTATAAAGAGTAAAAAGTAGGATCAAAAGGACGGGCTGCATAAAAATACTTGCTCATGTCTTTTAACTGCTGTGATCCGGATGGATTTGTCAAGTCAAAATGCGCCACGTTTGGCACCGGATTACCTTTGCTATCCAATAAATAATTAGCTTTATTGGCCGGATTATACGTTGCAATCGATCCTGTATTTGCAGCATTTCTATATCCTGTAGCCTGCAATTGTGAACCTCCGGCAGGAACTTCCTCCTGTGCATAATCGTAACCCAAAATCAGGTTATGGTCTAATGCTCCGGTTTTGGCTTCGTATTTAAAAAATGTCGAAAGATTATCGATATAACGTTTACGTTTTCGCATAAAAACCTGCATTTCTATAGAAGTCGGAATCGTAGATCCATCACCGGCCGACGCATATTTATTGGCACCGCGGTGTTCCAAAAGATCTTCTGTATAACCCGTGCGGATATATGATCCTGAAAAGGACAAACGATCTGTAAATTGATGATTTAAGGAAGTCGTTACAATATAAGTTTCTTCATTTAAATAATCGTTGGTAGAATTTAATGAATTGGATATTTTGGTAGAGTATAAATTATTTTCATAAGTCGATTGTCCACGGTCCAATATGCTTTTTGAGCTTGTATAAATCAGATCAAAATTCACACTCGTTTTATCATTTGGAAGAAAAGACAGGGAAGGAGCAAGGACAATATTTTTGTCGAATTGTAAATCCCTAAAAGAATTTGCATTTTCATAACCCAAATTCAATCGATATAAGAGCGATTTATCCTCAGTCAAGGGTCCTGTAAAATCGGCTAAAGCGCGTAAAGTATTAAAACTTCCGGTAGAAAAACTCACGCTGTTTGCAGCCTGATCCAAAGGTTTTTTGGTAACTCTGTTAATGACTCCTCCAGGAGAAGCATTTCCAAACAAAGCAGATGAAGGCCCTTTTAAAACTTCAACACGCTCCAGATAATTAGCAAGCGGCTGTTTCCAGAATCCTGTAGACGTTCGCATACCATTAAGCAATTGCGTGTTGCTTCCTCCGTTGATTCTAAAACCTCTAATCGAAATATCATCATAAAAAGTAAACTGGCTCACCCCGCTGAAGTTTTTTACAACTTCGCCTACGCGGATAGCGCCCTGATCGGCAATTAATTCTTTGGTAGCATAGGAAACGGCTTGTGGTAAATCTTTTAAGGCGATTTCTGTTTTGGCACCAATAAAAGATTTTGTGTTTCGGTAGGATTTCTCCTTACGTCCTGTAATTTCTACAGTTTGCAGCGTATTTACGTTTTCCTGTAAAACTATCGAAACTTCGAGATTTTCATTTTCATGAAGTTCAATTGTTTTTTCCTGAACAGAAAATCCCATTGCCGAGAAATAAACAGTGTAGTTTCCAGGGGTAAGATTAGAGATTTCAAAATTTCCCTTATCATCAGAAACAGTATTTTTTTTAAGGCTTTTTATGGAGACAGAAGCGTAGGAAACAGCTTCATTATTTTCGGAAACAATTTTTCCGGTGATTTTGGCGTTTTGTGCCAGGCCAATATTAAAAACGGCAAGCAGCATTAATGAGAACGTAAACTTCATGGCGGTTATTTATTTTTAAGACTGCAAATCTAAACTTATTTAGATTAAATACAAATAAGATTCTTTAAATAAATATTTTTTAAATGAGCCAGTACGTCTCTAATAATTTGATTGTGATTTTGTTAATTTTTAAACTAGTTAACAATTAAGAAATTAATTTTTAATTGTTGAATTAAAATCTCCTAAAAAGATCTAAAAACATTTTTTTTTGTTAAATAGCAAATTATCCCTGTGTAACATTATAAACATAAATTCTACCAGGGGAATATTTGACTTTCTGTGTGAGCTTCATTCATAAAGAGAGCAATTTTTTTAGCTATATCAGGGTGTTTTAGTGCAATATCATATTTTTCCTGAGGATCGGAACTAAGATCATACAATTCAATTACTGCGTTTTTATCTTTTAAAACGTTCAGTCGGATTCCTTTCCAATTTCCATAACGAACCGCTTGTTTGCCTCCTCCTTCATGAAACTCCCAGTAAAGGTATTTATGAGTGTTTTGGTTTTTACGGCCCATAAGGGTATTAGTAAAAGAAATTCCGTCAACATTTTGAGGATTTTTACTTCCTGTGATTTCTGATAGAGTAGGCATGATATCCCAAAAAGCGCCTGTGAAATCACTGCTTTGGCCAGCCTTAATAACTTTCGGCCATTTGGCCACAAAAGGAACCCTGATACCTCCTTCATATAAATCACGTTTAATGCCCCGGAAACCTGCTGCGCTGTTGAAAAATTCAGGATCTGCGCCACCTTCTTTGTGAGGGCCATTATCACTGGTAAATATAATGAGTGTATTTTCTTCTAGTCCTAATTCCTTTAATTTAGCAACAACCTGTCCAACATAAAGATCTAAACGGGTTACCATTGCTGCAAATGTGGCGTGAGGATATTGTTGAGAAACATATCCTGTAGGTTTTGCGTTTGTTCCGTAGTCAAAACCTTTAAAAGTTTTTTCAGCAAACTTTCCTTTATAATAACGAAAAATGCTATCGTTGGGCACAATAAGTTCAGCGTGCGGTAATATTGAAGGCAAAAAAAGAAAAAAAGGCTCTTTCTTATTCTTTTCAATAAATGCTAATGCCTGTTCCTGGATTAAGTCAGATGCGTATTGTTTAGGGGATTCTAATTTGCTATTTTCTTTCAGTAATACTTTCTCCTGATCGTTCCATAAATGCTCAGGGTAGTATCGATGTGCCAGTGACTGGCAGTTATAACCAAAGAAATGATCAAATCCCTGTCGGTTTGGATCTCCCTCTGATCCAACAGGCCCAAGTCCCCATTTGCCGTAGGCAGCTGTTTTATATCCACTTTTCTTTAATACTTCAGCCAGCGTTACAATTGTATCGGGTATTGGATACTGTCCTTCGGGTTCAACACCCAAATTACCACGAATAAAAGTATGCCCTGTATGTTTACCAGTCATTAAGGAGGACCTTGATGGAGCACATACCGCAGTGCCGGCATAAAATTGTTTTAATGTAATTCCATCCTTTGCTAATCGATCCAGATTTGGCGTTTTAATCAGTTTCTGCCCATTAAAACCCACATCTCCATAGCCCAGATCATCAGCCAGTATCAGTACAATGTTTGGTTTTTTATTCTGAGATAAAACAGTAACAGTACAGCATGATAAAAGAAATAGTATTAGTGATAATTTTTTTTTCATCTAAATGGTATTTAATTATTAGTGAATTCTGTGATTATTAAGATCAATTGGAAAAATGATGGGAAACCAGAATTAAATGGTTTATAGTTTTTGTTTTCAATGATTTAATATAGCTATAAATTCAACAGCTGATTGTAAAGACTAATCTAAGAAATTTTTTGAATACATAAAAAGATTAATCATACTCTGCCTTATTGGAGTAGCGTAAAATTAATATCAAAAGGAGATAATTGTTTTTAAGAAACCGATTGTTTTTTACCTGTTTTTGTTTTTTTTAGACTTATTTCTCTATACGATATATTGAAAAAGATACCTTTTAACTTGTTTTAGTAGCTTTTTACTTATATTCAAGATGGTTTTTAATAGAATTTACTCTTTTTTTTAATATTTGTATTTTTGGTATAAAATCACTCAGTTGGCTGTTAAATTATTATTTTTTATTTCAAATTTATTTTGATATTGAATTATTTGTATTTTTATTGGTTAATAAATATTTTTAATGTTTTTATTTTGGCTATTTTTTGTTTATTGTTTAAATAAATTGCAAAGCAACCGATTGTTTTATTAATTGTTTTTTTATATTTGTTAGTGATGTGATTACTTCATACTGATTTACATTGCTTCATTCTTTTTTTCAAAATAATAACTGAATAAAATAATACCACTTATGAACAAATAGAATTAGAATACAAAAACCATTAACTATTTAAACCAAATAAAAAAACTATTAATATGAATTTAAAACTCAAAATTGCACTAATCGGACTGCTGATTGTCAGCAGTCATAGTATGATAGCACAATCAAAAACTATTCGCGGCGTGATTACCGATCCTTCAGGATTTCCATTGCCTGGTGCCAGTATTAATGTAGAAGGAACGCAGAATAGCGCATCAACAGATTTTGACGGTAAATATTCTTTAAATGGGGTGAATCCTACCGATAAAATAACTTATTCCTATGTTGGCTTAATCTCACAAACTATCACAGTGGGTGAAAGAAGTTCAATTAATGTTACTCTTGTTCAATCTACACAAAATTTAAATGAAGTAGTTATAGCTTATGGTACTCAAAAAAGAGCCAAGATTACAGGAGCAATCTCGACTGTAAGTTCAAAAGATATTGCTGCTGTCCCTATTACAAACGCTGAATCAGCTTTACAGGGGCGTGCTGCAGGTGTTACAGTTGTAAATGGTGCCCCGGGTTCCAATCCCACCGTGAGTATTCGTGGTCTTGCCACAATGGGAAACAGCGCTCCATTATATGTAATTGACGGGGTTTTAACCGGTAATCTTTCTGGTTTAAGTCCGAATGACATTGAAAGTATATCTGTTTTGAAAGATGCTTCTACCACAGCTTTATATGGTTCAAAAGCCTTTAACGGTGTTATTGTGGTTACCACTAAAAAAGGAAAAAAAGGTCCGGGACAGCTAACCTTTAGCACTTATGTTGGCGGACAGGAAATAACAAAGAGATATAATGTTTTAAATACACAGCAGTATCTTCAATACGCTAAAGATTTAGGGAGTGATTTAACAACAAGAGCAGCTGAATTTGGAAATATAAATACAAACTGGCAGGACCAGATTTTTCAAACGGGAATAATGCAGGATTACAATTTGAGTTTTTCAAATGGTACAGAGAATTCTACAAGTCGTTATTCTGCTGAATATTTAAAACAGGAAGGAGCTATTATTAATACTGGTTTCGAACGTTATTCTTTTAGAGCAAATAACACGCAGGATATTGGTAAGCTAAGAATAGGCAGTAACATTGGTGTTTCTTTCAGTACTATTAACCCTGAACGTGCTTCAGGAGGAAGAACATTATTGGAGCATGCAATTAAAATGGCACCTTATTTTCCAATTTACAATGAAAATAGTTTAGGCGGCTATCAAGGACCTAGCGCTATAGACGGTAATGACGCAGAAAACCCTGTTCGTGTGGCTAATTTAGGATATCAAAAAATAAATAACTTATCTATTATTGGAAATATTTTCGCTGAATTAGAAATTTACAAAGGATTGAAATTCAGATCACAAGTTTCTTTAGATTATTATACTGGTAAAGATCATACTTTTGTTCCGAGCTTTCAGGATGGTTCTTATCACAAACAGGCCTTTTCTACAACAAACGAAACAAATTCTCAAGGCCAGACTATCGTTTTTGACAATAGTTTAACTTATAAAACGACCATCGCAAACAAACACAATCTTGAAGTGTTAGGCGTTATTACTAAAATTGATGGAAAATCACAAAATGTAGCAGCCGGAAGCCGTTATTATATTTCAGACGAAATTGATCAGCTGCGCTATAATGAGGGAAGTTTAGGATCTGCTAATTACGAAGAAAAAAACATCGGTTATATTGCCCGTATCAATTATGATTATGACGAAAAATATATTCTGGCTGTTTCAGGACGTAGAGATGCATCTTCACGTTTTGGGGCTAATAATCGTTGGGGTAATTTTTATTCTGTTGCTGTAGGATGGAATATAGCTAAAGAAAGTTTTATGCAAAATTCTGTTTTTAGTACATTAAAACTTAGGGCTAGTACAGGAACAACAGGAAACGACAGGATAGACAATTATCAGTATAGTGCTACTTTATTGGCAAATTATAATTATCCAATTGGAGGCGGGAATGCACCAGGTGTTTCTTTGGGAGTTGCGGCAAATCCAAACTTAAAATGGGAGTCAAAACTAGACAGGAATATCGGTTTAGATTTTGGTTTTTTTGATGAAAAAATAACGGGTTCATTTGAATATTTCAATAATAAGAGCAGTGATATTCTTTTTGCAGTGCCTCTTGCGGCTTCTGTTGGATCTGCGGGTGGGGGAACTCAAATTCAAAATATTGCAGACGTAAAAGTAAGCGGTTATGAATTGTCAATTGGTTACAATGACAGAAAAGGTGATTTTACATGGTCGGCTTTGGCTAATTTGGGAACAAGCAAAAATGAAGTAGTGAGCCTGGCACCAGGAGTTACAAGTGTATTAGGAGGCCCTTCTGCCAGAGCAGGTTTAGAAAATTTCTCCAGATTAGAAGTCGGACAGCCATTATTTTATTTTTACGGATATCAAACCAATGGAATTTATCAAAATCAAGCAGAAGTAGATGCTGTTTTTGGACCTGGCCAGACTACTATAAAACCGGGTGATATTAAAATAATTGACAGAGACGGTAATAAAATCATCAATGCAGATGATAAAACAAATATCGGAAATCCATACCCGGATTTCACTTACGGTTTAAACCTGAACGCAGCCTATAAAAACTTTGATTTCAATTGTTTTATAACCGGGGTTGCAGGCAACGATATTTATAATGCAAACACCTTTGACCTAAAAGGAATGAACCGCTTGTTTAATGCCAGCACAGATGTTTTAGACAGGGCAAATGTTGTAAATGGCGTTGTCACAAATCCTTCGGCTACATTACCAAGAGCGCAAGGAGCAGATATTAACTGGTCTTCAGCAAACCAGCGTTATATAGAAGATGGTTCTTACACCAGATTAAAAAACATCGCTATTGGATATACATTATCAGGAGATTCTTTTAAAAGCTATTTTTCAAAAGCAAGATTTTATGTAAGCGGACAAAACCTTATAACAATTACAGATTACTCAGGTTTAGATCCTGAAATTGCCCGTGCTGATGCAAATGCAAATTCAGCAGGTATTGATTTAGGAAGGTATCCACAGCCGAAATCGGTGATTTTTGGAATTGATGTTACATTTTAATATTTAGAGACGATGAAAAAAATTAAATATATACTTATAGTACTGTCAGGAGTTCTAAGCATAACTTCATGTGACACAAGCGAATTAGAATTAACTAATCCTAATACCTTATCGCCTGAAACTTTCTTTAAAACCGAAACACAGGTTCAGTCTGCCGTAAATGCTTCGTATGCAAATCTTCAGACAAGGGGACTCTATGGCAGAAATCTTTTTTTCGCCATGGATCTTATGGGCCATGATGCTTTAGGAAATCCGCAGTTGGAGGGTAACAAGAAACCTTTTCAGGATTTTTCTTTTAACGGAGGAAATGATATTATTCAATATTACTGGGAATCTTGTTACACAGGAATCTCCAGAGCCAATTTTGTACTGGATAACGAGCAGAAAATCAATGCTCTTCCAGATAATGTTTTATCTCAGGAAAAAAAGAACAAATATTTAGCAGAAGCTCATTTTTTAAGAGCATACTATTATTTTCTATTAGTAAGACGTTTTGGTGATTTACCAATTTATAAAACAGGTACTATTATTGGAAACGCAAGAAGCCCTAAAGCAGAGGTATATGCTTTGATTGAAGAAGATCTTGTATTTGCATCGCAAAATCTTTTGCCAAAAGCTTCAGAATCGGCAGGGAGAGCTAATAAAGAAGCGGCTTATGCACAATTAGGCAAAGTATTGTTATATCAAAAGAAATATAATGAAGCTTTGGCTGCTTTTAATAATGTTACAAGTTATAGCCTTGAAGACAAAGGCAATTTTTACAACAACTTTTTGGAAGAAACAGAACATGGTAAAGAATCGATTTTTGAGATAGAGTTTGACGAGAAAAATGGAACTGGTGATCAATGGGGAGCTGTTGGTGATAGCGGCGGAACGGGTTTTGAGGAGTCAACACTTAGAGGTCAGGAGTACGGAAATCTTAGCTGGTACAATGTTTATCCGTCAGATGAACTTTTAGATTCGTATGAAGCAGGTGATAATCGCTTTGGAGATACTTTTTATGTTCCTGGTTCATCTTATTTAAAAGGAACCAAGGTAATGGTAGCAAGTAATTTTACTACCTCTGCAGGTATTAGAAGAGCGGGTTGGAAAAAATATCAAAACTATTACACAAGAGAAGATGAAGCAACACGATCAAGCATTAACTTTAAAGTAATGCGTTATGCAGATGTATTGCTTATGAAAGCCGAATGTGAAAATCAAAGAGATGGCGGTTCGCAGACAGCGGCTATAGCATACATTAAAGAAGTCCGCGACAGAGCAAATTTGGCAACTACTATTGCACCAACTAAAGAGGCGGTTTTTACAGCAATTGTTCACGAACGTCAGGTAGAGTTTGCCGGAGAACAGTCTCGTTTTGATGATCTTATAAGATGGGGTATCGCCAGTACTGTTTTACAAGGAACGGGTTTTACTGCAGGAAAAAGCGAATTGTGGCCAATACCAAACAGGGAAACATCTTCTAATCCTAAAATAAAACCAAAAGATAATAATCCTGGTTATTAAGATAATTTAAATTTTGGTTAGTTTAAGTTAAGTTAGTTGGATAAACAGCGCATTTCACTGCGCTGTTTATTTGTTTACAGAGATGCAACTGATGAAAAACGAATTGCATTTTCAAATTTTAATTAAGTCAAAAAATGAAAAATACAGATAGAAAAAAACAAAGCTTGAGTTTAATTAAAATTTCAGCTTTGGTAATGATCTTTATGTTGACTGCTCCCACTTTAGTTACAGGGCAAAATAATAAGAAAACGGATATATCAGAACTCAAAAGACCTCAATATCGGAATCTTTTTAAAGAAGCAGGGTACAGCCAGACCGAAATAGACAAGAAATTAGCCAAAGCCTATTACGATGTTTTTGAAGGGCCGGATAAAGTTTATTTTGAAGAAGGTGATTCATTAGGATACGTCTCGGATGTCAAAAATAAAGATGCCCGTACCGAAGGAATGTCATACGGAATGATGGTTTCCGTTCAGCTCAATAAAAAAGATGTTTTTGATCGTCTCTGGAGATGGTCGGTAAAATACATGCAGCATCAGGAAGGAGCAAGAGAAGGGTACTTTGCGTGGAGTGTAAATCCAGAGACCAAAAAACAAAACTCTCCCGGTTCTGCTTCAGACGGGGAATTGTATTATATAACCAGCCTGCTTTTTGCTTCTAATAAATGGGGTAATGATACAGGAATAAACTACTACAAAGAGGCAAGAAGAATTCTGGATGCGATGTGGAAAAAAGACGGCACCGGCAATGTGCATAATATTATCAATACAGAACATAAGCAGATTTCATTTGTGCCGGAAGGAGGAGGTTACAATTGGACAGATCCTTCGTATCATGTTCCAGCATTTTACGAAATATGGACCTTGTATGCCAAAGACGGTCATGAGAAGTTTTATAAAGAATGTGCCGATGTTTCGCGTAATTTTTTACATAAAGCCTGCCATGCTGTGACGGGACTAAATTCAGATTATACCGAGTTTAACGGTGAACCCCATCCAACACCCTGGATGCCTCCGGGATTTCGTTATGATTCCTGGCGTGTTCCTATGAACATCGCAATGGATTATACCTGGTACGGAAAAGATAAGGAATGGCAGGAAGACTATGCCAAACGATTTCAAGATTTCCTTAGATCAAAAGGATTAAATACATTTAAAGATCAGTTTAATCTGGATGGTTCTGTTCCGGAGTTTATTCTTCAGGCCGGTCCGGTCAAAAAATTAAGACATTCGATTGGATTAGTAGGAACTGCAGCAACAGCATCATTAGTGAATAAAGATAAAGCAAGTATGGATTTTGTTCATGCTGTTTGGAATGCCAAACTTGAACCTTATGAAGACGGTTACTTTGATCCATATTATGATGGATTAATGTATCTTTTTAGTTTAATGCATCTTAGTGGAAACTACAAAATTATAGAGCCAAACGGTTAAATAAATTTTATAGTATGGATGTTTGTTGTATTGGTATCTTATTTTAAAGCACAAAGCCTTCTTTTTTTTTTTGAAAAAGAAGGCTTTGTGCTTTACTAAAAATCTTTATCGAAAATAAGCAAAGACTTGTCAATATATTTTGAAATGTTTGATACATTCAATTACTCGTTATCTTTATTTAAGTCATCTTTACTTTCATCATTGGTAATCGCATCATTTTTATTTACGATTTGTTCCGGATCTATTTTTTCTGGTTTGATTTTAAATTCGTCCTTATATTGATATGGATCTTCATCTCTGGCATAATTATCATTATCAACAAGAGTACTTTGGTCTATGTAATCAGGGTCACTCTCTCCAAATTCTGGTGTATTTTCTTTTTGAACGGTTTGATGTAATTGATCCTCGTTTAGGATGTTATTACCATCAACCAAAGTGTTTTGATCAATAAAATCGGGATCTGTTTGACCATATTCGGGGTTGTTTTGCTTTTCCATAACGTGGTTTTTTATAATTTACATATTACAAATTTACCATAGGTTCCATCCCAACTTCTTATAGAAAAATAAATTATAGTTGCATAATTTATATGTGTACATTTAAAATTAATCTTTACCTACTTTCTTTTTGATGGAGACGAAAAAAAAAGAGAATGATTTTAAAATTGTTAACAAAAATAAAAAAGCTACTTAGTGATTAACCATTTTCATTGCTTCTTCACTATATCTCTCTCCAATTATAGGATATCTATTGATTAACTCATTAATAACCGTAAGATCAGCGTTTGTCAATTTAACTTCAATCGCGCCTACATTCTCTTGTAGATAACTTGTTTTCTTGGTTCCCGGAATAGGAATTATATCTTCACCTTGGGCTAACACCCAAGCCAAAGCTAGTTGTGCGGGTGTACAAGATTTGGAAGCTGCAAATGCGACGAAATTTTCTATAAGCTTATTGTTGTTGTCAATATTTTCACTTTGATAACGAGGAAGCGTTCTTCTGAAGTCATCAATGGCAAGTGCATCCACATTAAGTTTATTGGTAACAAGACCTCGCGCCAAAGGAGAATAAGGAACAAGAGAAATACCAAGCTCACGAGTAGTTTTTAATATTCCGGTTTCGACATCTCTTGTGAGAAGCGAATACTCACTTTGAACAGCAGAGATTGGATGTATAGCATGTGCTTTTCTTAAAGAATTGGCAGAGACTTCGCTAAGTCCGAGATAGCGCACTTTACCTTCTTTAACTAAATCCGCCATTGCGCCAACAGTTTCCTCAATCGGGATATTTGGATCAACACGATGTGCATAATAAAGGTCAATTGTATCGATTTTCAAACGCTTTAGGCTCTGTTCAACTGCGACTTTCATCCAGGCAGGAGAGCCGTCAAAGTAGGTTCCCGAAGCACTGCTTGGGCCCGCAATTCCATCTTTAAAACGAAATCCGAATTTTGTTGCAATAAATATCTTATCGCGGTTAGGTACAAGAACTTTAGAGATGAGTTCTTCATTGGCACCGTTGCCGTACATATCGGCTGTATCCCAAAAGTTAACCCCCATATCAAGTGCCTTCTCCAGCGTAGCCAGACTTTCTTTATCGTCTGTTGGGCCATAAGCAAAGCTCATGCCCATGCAGCCTAACCAAGTGCTGATAATTCCTCACCTGTGTTTCCGAGTTTTCTGTATTCCATTTTTATCTAATTTTGTTTCTACAAATGTAAACCTGAAAACACAGTCGGGACTTATAGCGATCAAACAGTTAATTATAATATTCAAACAGTTGTTCTCAGTTGAGTTGGTGCCAATCCAGTGTGTTTTTTAAAAAAGAGTGTAAAATAAGAGGGATATTCAAAACCAAGGCTGTAGCCAATATCGGCAATATTCCAATCTGTATGTTGCAATAAGGTTTTCGCTTCTTTAATAATGCGCTCTGCAATATGAGCAGATGTAGTTTTTCCTGTAATTTCCTTTACCGAACGATTAAGATGGTTGATATGTATGGATAAAGAATTGGCATAATCTGCCGGATTTTTTAATTTTAGTTTAAGTGAAAGAGAGTCAATTGGAAACTGTCTTTCGAGCAATTCAAGAAACAAAGCCGATACACGGGAAGAGGCATTTGTATAAGTATGAAAATTTGCAACAGAATTATTTTTCATGGCCTCATGAATTATCAAATGCAGATAACTGCGCAGAATATCGTACTTATGAGGGTAAGTAGAGAGCATTTCGGCCTGCATCCTTATATATATGGCTGAAAGTTCCTTCAATTGAGCATCATCGGGAAAAAATATCGGATTGCATCCAATTTTGAATAAAGGCGAATCCAGTAAGCTATTCATGCGTTCGCTATGCTGTATGAAATCTTCGGTAAACAGGCAGTACCAACCTGACTGATCCTTAGATTCTGCTTCCCAGGAATAAGGCACCACAGGATTGGAAAAGAGTAGGGCGGGTTTGTCAATCTGGATCCATTTGTCGGCATAATAAATCTTGCCCTTGCCGATTATTAGGGAAATCTTGTAAAAATCCCTTCGGCTGTAAGGACTTACTTCAGCACAAGATTCTCGGGTAAAAACATTAATATGGCCGATTCCTGCATTATTAAGTGGTACATCTACGGGAGCATGGCTTGGCAGTCGTTTATAAAATTCGCTAACGGTTTCTGCTTGTTTCATTTCGTAAATTTATAAAAATAAACCTTAAAATAGTGGATGGCCCAACATCAAATTTATATGGTAAGGAGATGAGAAGATGTAAAACTAAGTGCTAAAGACTCAATAGAGAGAAAAGCGCCCCTTTAAGTGCCTTTGGCAATATGTCGGGATTAGGCTTAATTTAAAATGGGATCAACTCATATTGTTGTGGGGAAATATTAAAATGACGATTTTTGTATTTTAAAATTAAGTAGAAATGCAGGATTCTTTTATCGACCTTCTCAAGTTATTATTACCAGAAATAATAGTGGATTATTTTGAGCTTACCTCTTATGAAAAAGGAGATGAGATTCTTCATTTATATTTAAGAGAGATCAACTCGATTCCAAAAGAATACAGAGACTCTAAATTAAGCTCAAAGGGATTCTTTGAAGAAATAACGGTTCAGGATTTTCCTATTCGTGGTCATCAGGTATATCTTCACATTACTCGCAGAAGATGGCTTCAGGAAGATACTGGAAAAATAGTTTTTAGAGATTGGAATTTAGTAGCAGACGGAACTCGTGTAACTCAGGAGTTTGCGTCTTTTTTAAATGAAATCAATAGATTCCAGTCCCAATGATTGTAAAGCTATTGCTTCTTTCTATGGTGTTTCGGGTAGAAATTTACAATCTCAATATAAGGATTTTCTAAGTGATTTTAAGGCTTGGGACCAAAAATCACATGCTAAAAAATGGCTTGTTTTTCCGAAGAACATAGGG
>NZ_JAWVWO010000033.1:0-43310 GCF_033657265.1 Flavobacterium sp. MMLR14_040
CCAGATAAAACTAAAAAGATGGAAAAAAACAAATCGGAACAAAACTAATTCTGTTCCGATTTAACTAATTTTATATTATTAATCCAGTCAACCTTTTTCAGGACAACTCATATGTTTAAAAAACCTGTCGGGTTTGCTATGTATAAAAATGTCTATTTCTTTTATCTTTTGCCTTCATAATTGGGGCAGCCAAAACATTTTTTAGCTAAGCTAAATTGATACGTTAAGGATAATTCATAAATCCCTCCCGTTTTACCAATTTTGGTCGTGTTTAAATCGTAGGATAATCCCAATCGAAGGTTTTCGTACTGCAATCCGGTAAATAAGTTTACAGAGGTTAGCAAATCGCCATTCATTCCGTTTTTTGCAGGGTTTGTTACTGCTGTGGCACCAAAAAATATTTTTTCGAATAATATCGAAGCTCCCAAATCAAATCGGTTATAACGACCTTGCTGCATGTAGTTGGATGTGACAAAAAACTTAGTTTCATACGGCAGGAATACGGCATCTATATAATCTGCAATAAGAAATTCGTAACCACCGCTTAGGGAGAAAAAAGTATTTAAAGGCAGATTTCCTTGTGAGCTAAAGGCAATATTTGGTTTATTCAAATGCTTCATCGAGAGACCAATCCAAATTTCATCGGTATTGAAAACCATTCCCGCTGAAACATCAAAAAAGTTGACTTTGCTGTTTAATAAAATTGGATCGTTTGAATTTGGATTTATAACGCCCGTTCCTATATTAATCTGATCTTCTAACAATAAATTCTGAAATGCAAACGATTTTATTCCGTAGCCTACTTCTATAGCAGGCCTAAAAAACCAATAATCATTTAGTCGCACTTTGTACGCATAATTGGCGTTGATTTCAAAAAAATTATAGTTGGTTACATTTTCTCTCTGGTTTAAGACACTGACTCCAAAACCACTGTTAATATCCTCACTCCACGTGTTTACAAATGCATAATCTGTATCTATTCTCAGATCAAGATCCGGCCATTGTTCACGGTGAATTATACCTGCATAAGTGGTTTCCATAAAACCCGAAAATCCTGGATTAAGCGTTTCGGGAATTAAAAAATATTGTGTAAAAATTGGATCTTGCGCTCTTGCCTGCGAAAAAAAGCAACATGTTATTATTATAAAAAATAGTTTTAATTTCATTGTAAATCTTGTTGCTTATTTAATTAATGTGAATGGCCCTTTTTCTACTACCGTATGGTTGTAAAAGGTTTTTAAGGTGATTTTGTAATAATAGTTACCGTTTTCGGCATCTAAATCTTTTATCTTTCCATTCCATCCTCTAATATTTATCCCGGATTCTGAATATACAACGGCACCCCAAGTATCAAAAACGTCAAGAGTAATGTTGGACAATCCTAGAAATACAGGCGCAAATGTATCGTTGAAACCATCATTATTGGGTGTAAACGCATTTGGCATAATAAGGCTATACCCTTTTTCAACCACTATTGTGGCGCTATAGCTGTATTGGCATCCAAAAGGATAATTAACGGTTTGTTTTATGGTATAAGTTCCAACTCGGGTATAAATATGTTCCGGACTTTCTTCTGTTGAAAAAACACCGTCTCCAAAATCCCATGAAGTACTAACGAAATCACCAGTCGCCAGATTTGTAAATTTCACCGGATCATAAATCGAGTATAAATCAAACATTTCTTTACCATAAGAACCCGTTGAAAAATTGGCTTCGCCCAAAACCGGTGTATTAACATTCAATGCATAATCTGATTTACATCCAAAACTATCTGTAACACTAAAGATGATTAAACCGTTATTCTCAGTATTCATAATTTCGTTATTGGCACCTGTAATAACACCATCAGACCAGCTTAAGGTGTAAGGCGGAATTCCACCTTTTACGTGTCCAACGAAAGTTTGTTTCACATATCTGGTGTCACAATTAAAATCGGTTAAAACTTCAACTGTTGGCGTTAGCTGATCAAATCGGGTAATTGTCCAGGTATCTGATTGTTTACAGCCATTGGCATCTGTTACAATAACGGTATATTTTCCAGGTACAAGATTCGCTAAATCTTCCGTTCTTTGTCCGTTTGACCAACTGTAAGAATAAGGCTGTGTACCACCAGTTACTACCAGATTAATTTGCCCTGTATCTGCTCTGTCACACTGTAACGGATTCGAAACATCTGCTCTGATCTCCAGCAATAAAGGCTCTACTATTTTGAATGTTTCTTTTATTTGACAATTCTTGGCATCGGTAATTGTTACTGAATAATCTCCCGGCCCAATATTATTTCTTTCGATTCCTGCTGTTGCATCATCATCCCAAACGAGTTTAACAGGCGCTTTACCTCCAACTAAATTTAAACGGATGTGCGCATCTTTTTGCCCAAAACAAGTAATTTGTTTTACACTTGGATTGATCGTAAATACAGGTGCATTATCTATAATTATGGTAAATACTTTAGGGCAGCCCAATGAATCTGTAATGGTAATGATATATGTTCCGGCAGATAAATTATTCTGCACAAGTCCTGTACCCAAATTGCTCCATTTTATAATATAAGGATCTCCGGTTGCAAACGGAACTCCTCCTGTAATACTATTTATGGTAATCGAAGCATCGGCATAATTATAACAGGCGATCTCTGTTTTGGTATAATTTAATTTTATTTCATCATTTTGAAGTACAACAACCTGTAAATTATCCGTACAACCAGAATTATCGGTAACAGTTAAATTATAAGCTCCCGCAAATAAGTTTCTCGGATTTTGAACTGTACTTACATATCCGTTTGGACCTGTCCATCTGTATCGGTAATTGAAAACGCCCGGAGATGTTTCGGTTACCCGACCACCAACAGTTTTTACATTAATTTCTCCCGTAGCATATCCGTAACACAAAATATTAGTCTGGCTTACATAAGTTAATTCTAATAATGGCGGTTCAATAATGGTATAACTTCGTGTTAGCGTATTACAGCTGTTTGCCTCTGTAATGGTTACATCATATTTTCCGGGTGCTAGATTAGAAAGATTGCCGGAGTTCAACGGAAATGCAACTCCATCTTTTGTCCATACGTATGTATAAGGCTGAGTTCCACCAGTTACATTTAGATTGATTCTTCCGTCATTTGCGCCAAAACATGTTATGTCTGTTTTAGGTTGTGATAGAATTTGAAATTGACCCGGTTGATTAACAAAATAGCTTTTTGTAAAAGGGCATTTTCCGTTATCAGTAACATTTAAATTATAATAACCTGATCTTAAATTCGAAATATTCTGATCAGAACTTGTGAATCCGTTAGGTCCAGTCCACGAGAATGTGTATGGATTTCCTGTAGGAAAAGGAATTCCACCCGCAGCAGTTATTGTAATTGCCCCATCACTTAAACCAAAACAGGTTACGGTTTTTATAGTTTCGACTACTTTTATTAAAGGATCAACGGTAACTGTAATAGTAAAATTAGGTCCCGGACAAACCTTAGAGATAGGAGATATTGTATACGTTACCGTGGCAGGGCTATTTGTATTATTGGTTAAAAACTGACTAATTGTCGAAACAGGACTTGATTGCGCATTTGCTCCACTTACAGCACCGGGTGGCGAAACTACCGGCGCAGACCAAATATAAGTTGTTCCCGCAGGTACATTGTCTGTTCCGTTTGAAAACGGCGTAACCTGAAATGAAGAACCACTACAAATTTGTAGTGTTTTTGGCGTTATTACCGGTGAAAGAACGGTATTAACCGAAAATCTTGCTGTTTTTGTAGTTGTACCACAACTATTTGTTACACTAAAAGTGGCCTCATAATTTCCACTTGTGGTGTAATTTATCGATCCCGGATTCAGCGATGTCGAGGAAGATGGAGTTCCTCCCGGAAAGCTCCATAAATAAGTAATTTCATTAATTGGAGCACAAGTTTCTTCTACCTTTCCGACAGGTTTTATGGTTGCTGAATTACAAAAATCAGAAATAGGTGCTAAAGTAATAACAGGAGGTTTTTTGACTTGTATTTCTTTTGAAATAGATCGGTCTACTCCACAAGAATTTCTTGTTGTTAACCTAACATAATAAGTACCCGGCATTATAAAATTAAAAACAGGGTCTTTTGAATAGTAATTGGTTCCATTGGCAAAATTCCACTGACCTCTTCCTGTTCCGGGAACTGCTTCTTTACCACAAAAACCCTCAACATAATGATAAACTTCCCAATAATAAGTTTCGGTTCCACAGCTTAAAGTGGTATTTGTCGTATTTGTAATTTGAAGATTACTCGACGCACAAGCAGTACCATAAGTAAAATTAGGCTCTAATATAGGCTCTACACATATTTGTCTTTGAAATGCACTTCCTGCTCCACAAGGCGTTGTTGCATTCAATGTAATGGTATATGTACCGGGTGTTGTATAGATATGCGTTGGATTAACGTCTCTGGATACAGGAGTTCCATCACCAAAATCCCATGTATAAACATTCGTAGTACTACATCCGTTAGTATATCCTGCGTAAGTTGTATTATTAAAAGTGGTGTATGTATTAGCACATGTAATGCTATTTACATTAAAACTTACTTGTGGTACATCTAAAATAATAATAGGCCCGGCGGTAAGGTATGTGCTTCCACATGATGTTGTTATAGTTAAAGAAACTGTATTTCCTGATGGGCAATTGGCTCTTGTAAATTTATGAGGAACAGGAAAATTTTGAGAAGCCTGAGGATTTAAACTATTATAATAAGAAGAGCTTTCTAATTGTGCCTGAGTATAACTTTGAACCGTACCATCTCCGTAATTTACCTGATAATTCGTATCCGAAGGATTTAACCCCCACGATCCTATCGCAAAATTCATTTCCGGAACCGGTATACATAAATTGGTTGTATTACCCGGAGCGATAAGAGCCCCAATTGGGTTATTGGAGTTTTTAACTACATAAGTAATCGAATTACTGCAACCATTACTTCCGTTTGCGGTTATGACCATATTAAAAGAACCCAACTTTTGGTATTCATGCGTTTTTGGAAAAGTAACATTGACTTCAGAAGTTCCATCGCCCCAATCTACATTGTATGCTGATATACAACCTACTGAAGTAGAATTATTTCCAACATTGATCGTATATTTAGGATTCGAGTTATTATCTCCACATCTTTCAAAAGGTTTGGTAGATCCCGGATTATTCTGGTCTACAAATTTTAAATCCGGTTTTTGTTTTACAGAAACAGTTCTTGTTCTCGAGTTCACTTCGCCATTGGCATCTGTTACGGTCAGTGTTACATTAAAATTCTGAAAACCACAACCTAACGCTGTGTAACTATGACTCGGATTACTGTCTGTTGAATTAGGAGTTCCATCTCCAAAATTCCATATATATTTATATGGGGCAGCACCGCCGCTTACAACAGGATTAAAGCTGACCGGAGCTCCGGAACATGCACCGTCATTAGTAAAACTAAAATCTACATTGGGTGGTGCAACAAAGTTTATATTGTTATTATAAATCGGTAAATTCTTATCGACTCTATGAAAACCGAAAACCGAAGAAGTAATTAATAAAACAAAAAATAGGTGTAATAAGTAGAGTTTCCTCATAGAAAAGAATTTGTTTTTGAGGCGTAAAAGTATATGTTTTTCTTAAACAAAAAAATAGTACAAATACCCATTTTAAAAAGAAGCAGCCAACCCAATGCGCAAGTATTTTGCGCAGTACAATAAAAATTGTATTTTTAGCACTTAAGTTACCGAAATCAAGAATTAATGCCAATTCAATAAATTTTAATAAAAATAACGCAATCAACCAATTATAAGATTTTATTTACACCAAAATAATAAGAAAGTAAATCAAAATCAATTCATAATTTGAAGTTTAAACATATAAAAATGTCTCAAAATAAAAACGCCTTAATTCGGTATAAAACGATAGACAAATGTCTACAAAATAAATATCGAACATGGACTTTGGAGGATTTGATTGAAGCTTGTTCTGAAGCTTTGTTTGAATATGAAGGCCGCGAAAACTCTATTAGCAAACGTACCATTCAAATGGATATTCAGTTGATGCGAAGTGAAAAACTGGGTTATAACGCGCCAATTGTGGTTTACGATAAAAAGTATTATAAATATGAAGATGATGAATTTTCGATAACGGATATTCCATTGACGGAAACGGATATGAATGTTTTGACAGAAACGGTTTCGATGTTGAAACAGTTTAAGGATTTTTCTTTGTTTAATGATGTATCGGATATTCTGCAACGTTTAGAGGATAAAATCTATGCCGAAAAATCGCATACAAAACCGGTTATTTATCTGGATAAAAACGATAATTTAAAAGGACTTCATTATCTGGACGAAATTTATCAGGCGATTATTAAAAAGGTTACGCTCGTTATTACGTACAAATCTTTCAAATCTATTGAGGAAAGTAAATTTCATTTTCATCCCTTTATATTAAAGGAATTTAATAATCGCTGGTTTTTGATTGGAAAACGAAAAGGCTCTGCTCCTGTCAGCAATTTGGCTTTGGACAGAATTATTTCGATTGATTATGATTTTAATCTTCCGTATTTGGAAGAAGATTTTGATGCTGAATCTTTTTATAAAAATATCATTGGCGTAACGGTAAATTCTGGTTTGCAGCCACGACGCATTGAACTTTGGGTAAACCCTGAAAATGCACCTTATGTATTAACGAAACCCTTGCATCAGAGTCAAAGGCTGATTCAGGAAAACGAAGATAAAAGTGTTATTGTGCATTTGTTTATTTCGCCAAATTATGAAATGGAACGTCTTTTATTGGGTTTTGGCGACGGAATTGAAATTCTGCGTCCGGAAAACCTTCGAAATCGCATGAAAAAGATACTTCAAAAGGCATTAAACCGTTATGATGAATAAAATTTATTCGCATTTAAACTCTTATTATTTTACATAAAGAATAATTAAAGAGGGATTTAAGAGGCATAATCTTTTTTTAGAATCTTAAATTTGTATAAATCTGAAAAAAGAATAGTATATTTCAAATCAAAAACTAACCCTAAAACTCCTCTATTTCAGAGGGATTTTTTTACTAACCAAAAATTTATTAAAAAATTATATGCATGCATAGTATTTTTTGATTATATTTGAAATCGATATAGTTACACTATGAAAGACAAAACGATAGATTATATTTTAAGAGCCACCTGGCAAGCTGTATCAAGAATGTATAATGAAGAAGCAGCCAAATACGACGCAACAATGGCGACCGGATTTGCTCTTTTAAGTATTGACAAAGAAGAAGGAACCCCGTCGACGGCTTTAGGCCCAAGAATGGGAATGGAAGCTACGAGCCTTACCAGAACATTGAAATCTATGGAAGACAAAGGTTTGATTGTTCGCAAAAAAAACCCAAGTGACGGTCGTGGTGTTTTAATTTACCTGACAGAATTTGGAAAAGAAAAAAGAGATTTATCTAAAAATACAGTTCTGAAATTTAATGAAACAATTAGAAAACATGTTTCTGACGAAAAACTGAAACATTTTATCGAAGTTTCTGAAATTATAAACGAATTAATTCAGGACAAAAACATATTTACCCAAACAGAAAAATAGAAAGTGAATAACCCAATTTTTATCAAAATGGGAAACTTCAAATTCAAATAAAAAACAAATATTAACTACTATGAAACGCACGATTAAAAAAGTTGCTGTAATTGGATCCGGAATCATGGGTTCAGGAATAGCTTGTCATTTTGCCAATATTGGTGTTGAAGTTTTACTGCTTGACATCGTACCACGCGAGTTGACAGAGGCTGAAACTAAAAAAGGATTAACGCTTGAAAGTAAAGTTGTTCGCAACCGCGTGGTAAATGAGCACTTAGCGAATTCATTAAAATCGAAACCGTCTCCTATTTACAGTCAAAAATTCGCTAGCCGAATCACAACTGGAAATACGACTGATGATATGGCAAAAATTGCCAATGTTGACTGGATTATTGAGGTTGTAGTGGAACGTTTGGATATCAAAAAACTGGTATTTGAACAAATCGAGAAATTCCGTAAACCGGGAACTTTAATTACATCAAACACTTCTGGTATTCCGATTCATTTTATGAGCGAAGGAAGAAGCGAAGATTTTCAACAACACTTCTGCGGAACCCACTTTTTTAACCCTGCGCGTTACTTAAAATTATTTGAAATTATTCCTGGTCCAAAAACCTCATCTGAAGTATTGGATTTCTTAAACGAATACGGTTCTAAATTCTTAGGAAAAACTTCGGTTGTGGCTAAAGATACTCCGGCGTTTATTGGAAACAGAATTGGTATTTACGGTATTCAGAGTTTATTCCACTTGGTTAAAGAAATGGGATTAACAATTGAAGAAGTGGATAAATTGACTGGTCCGGTAATTGGTCGTCCAAAATCGGCTACTTTCCGTACCGTTGACGTTGTTGGCTTGGATACTTTGGTGCACGTTGCCAACGGTATTTATGAAAACTGCCCGACAGACGAACAACACGATTTGTTTAAACTTCCTGATTTCGTTAACAAAATGATGGAAAACAAATGGTTAGGAAGTAAAACAGGACAAGGTTTTTATAAAAAAGTAGATAAAGATATTCTTTCTTTAGACTTAGATACATTAGAATACCGCACTGCTAAAAAAGCAAATTTTGCTACGCTTGAACTAACTAAAACTATTGATAAACCAATCAATCGTTTTAAAGTTTTAGTAAAAGGAAAAGACAAAGCAGGTGAATTTTACCGTAAAAGTTTCGCTGGAATGTTTGCTTATGTGTCAAACAGAATTCCTGAAATCTCAAACGAATTATACAAAATTGATGATGCGATGAAAGCCGGTTTTGGGTGGGAAAATGGTCCATTCGAAATTTGGGACGCGATTGGTGTTGCCAACGGAATCGAAATCATGAAAGCAGAAGGACTAGAGCCAGCTGGATGGGTTAATGAAATGTTAGCTTCTGGAAGCGAAAGTTTCTATACTGTAAAAGAAGGAGCGACTTTCTTCTACAATATTCCAACAAAATCACAAGTAAAAGTTCCTGGACAAGATTCATTCATTATTCTGAACAACATTCGCGAAAGCAAAAAAGTTTGGAGCAATAGTGGTGCAATTATCCAGGATTTAGGAGATGGAATTTTGAACTTAGAATTCCAATCTAAAATGAATACCATTGGTGGCGATGTACTTCAGGCTATCAATAAAGCAATCGACTTATCTGAAAAAGAATATCAAGGTTTGGTTATTGGTAATCAGGCAGCGAATTTCTCTGTTGGAGCCAATATCGGAATGATTTTCATGATGGCAGTTGAGCAGGAATATGACGAATTGAACATGGCTATTAAATTGTTCCAGGACACAATGATGCGCGTTCGTTATTCTTCAATTCCGGTTGTGGTTGCGCCTCACGGAATGACTTTTGGCGGTGGCTGCGAAATGAGCTTACATGCTGATAAAGTCGTTGCTGCTGCTGAAACTTACATGGGATTGGTTGAATTTGGTGTTGGTGTACTTCCTGGTGGTGGCGGATCTAAAGAAATGGCTTTGAGAGCTTCAGATTTATTCCGCAAAAACGACGTGGAATTGAACGTTCTTCAAGAGTATTTCTTAACAATCGCAATGGCAAAAGTTTCGACTTCTGGTTACGAAGCTTTTGATACTGGACTTCTTCAACATGGAAAAGATGTTATCGTAGTAAACAAAGATCGTCAGATCGCTGAAGCTAAAAAACATGCATTATTAATGGCTGAAGCGGGTTACACTCAACCTATCAGAAGAACTGATGTTAAGGTTTTAGGTAAACAAGCACTTGGAATGTTCTTAGTAGGAACTGACCAAATGGAAGCTGGAAAATACATTTCTGAGCATGATAAAAAAATCGCTAACAAACTGGCTTACGTAATGGCTGGTGGTGATTTATCTGAAGCAACTTTAGTATCTGAACAATATTTATTAGATATCGAACGTGAAGCTTTCCTGAGTTTGTGTACAGAAAGAAAGACTTTAGAGAGAATTCAATATATGTTAACTAAAGGAAAACCACTTCGTAATTAGAAAATAGAGCAAAGAGAATAGAATATAGATTTCAGACTTTGTAAAGTCTATTTTTTGTACTCTAACTTCTATACTCGTAAAAATAGAATGAAGAGAAAAGAATATAGATTTTGAGCAAAAGTAAAAGTCTATTTTCTATGATCTATTTTCTATAATCTTAAAAAACAAAAAAACATGAAAACAGCATATATAGTAAAAGCATATAGAACAGCCGTTGGTAAAGCACCAAAAGGGGTTTTTAGATTTAAAAGACCTGACGAATTAGCAGCAGAAACGATTCAGTTTATGATGGATGAACTGCCTGATTTTGACAAAAAACGTATCGATGACGTGATGGTAGGAAATGCCATGCCGGAAGCGGAGCAAGGACTTAACGTTGGACGTTTGATCTCGTTAATGGGATTAAAAGTAGAAGATGTTCCCGGAGTTACTGTAAACCGTTATTGCGCTTCAGGATTAGAAACTATCGGAATGGCAACTGCTAAAATCCAATCGGGAATGGCAGATTGTATCATTGCCGGTGGAGCCGAAAGTATGAGTTTTATTCCGATGGGAGGTTACAAACCAACTCCGGATTATAAAGTTGCTGCTGCAGGTCACGAAGATTATTATTGGGGAATGGGTTTAACTGCTGAAGCGGTTGCGAACCAATACAAAATCTCAAGAGAAGATCAGGATGAGTTTGCTTACAACTCACACATGAAAGCTTTGAAAGCTCAGGCTGAAGGTAAATTCGACAAACAAATCGTTCCGATTACTGTTGATCAGACCTTCATCAATGAAAATGGAAAAAAAGAAACGAAATCATACGTTGTAAAACAAGACGAAGGGCCAAGAGCCGGAACGTCTGTTGCAGCTTTAGCAGGTTTAAAACCCGTTTTTGCTGCCGACGGAAGTGTAACAGCAGGTAACTCATCACAAATGAGTGATGGTGCTGCTTTTGTTTTAATCATGAGTGAGGACATGGTTAAAGAATTGAATCTTGAGCCAATTGCCAGATTAGTAAATTTTGCTTCTTCTGGCGTTGAGCCAAGAATTATGGGTATTGGACCTGTAAAAGCTATTCCGAAAGCGTTGAAACAAGCTGGTTTAGAATTGAAAGATATTGACTTGGTGGAATTAAACGAAGCTTTTGCTTCTCAGTCTTTGGCTGTAATTCGCGAGCTAGGTTTAAATCCTGATATCGTAAACGTAAACGGTGGAGCAATCGCTTTAGGTCACCCTCTGGGATGTACAGGTGCTAAACTTTCTGTTCAATTATTTGATGAGATGAAACGCAGAGGAAGTAAATACGGAATTGTAAGTATGTGTGTGGGAACTGGACAAGGAAGTGCGGGGATTTACGAAGTATTGTAGAAAAGAGAATAGAATATAGAACATAGAGAATAGATTTTTTTGAGAAGAGAAAGGATAAGGCTTTTTGGGATGAAGAAAAGCTTTTAAGCTAAAAAGTAGTTTTAATCCTACTTTTTATTTTAATTCCTTAACTTGGCTTAAAAAAATTATGAGACATAATTATAAGAACTTGAAGATTTGGAAACTTGGAATTTCAATTGCAAATGATATTTCAGATTTATTGTTAGACTTTCCAAAACATGAAAGGTATGATTTAAGTTCTCAAATAAGCAGATGTTCTGTTTCAATGCCGAGTAATATTGCTGAAGGTTCTTCAAGAACTGATAAATCATTCAGTCATTTTTTAGACATTTCTCTAGGTTCTTCATTTGAACTCATTACACAATTATTGATTGCAACGCATAGAAAATATATAAACGAAACACAATTTAACCAATTAGAAATTAAAATAGAAGAATTTCAAAGAATGACAATGGGCTTCCAAAACGGCTTAAAGTAAAATAAGCCCAGTCTAAAATCTATTCTCTATATTCTATTTTCTTTTCTCTAAAAAGAATAAAAAATGGCAGATACAAGCGAAAAAAACGTAACCCGTGGTGGTCAGTTTTTAGTTAAAGAAACAAAGTGCGAAGATATCTTTACACCAGAAGATTTCTCGGAAGAGCAATTAATGATGCGTGACTCTGTGAAAGAGTTTGTAGACAAAGAAATTTGGCCTAACAAAAATCGTTTTGAGAAAAAAGATTACGCTTTTACTGAAGAAAGTATGCGTAAAGCTGGTGAACTAGGACTTTTAGGAGTTTCAGTTCCTGAAGAATACGGTGGATTAGGAATGGGATTCGTATCTACCATGTTGGTTTGCGATTACATTTCTGGTGCAACAGGATCTTTCTCAACTGCTTTTGGTGCACATACAGGGATTGGAACTATGCCAATTACACTTTATGGAACTGAGGAACAAAAGAAAAAATACGTTCCTAAATTGGCTTCAGGAGAATGGTTTGGAGCTTATTGCTTGACTGAGCCAGGCGCAGGATCTGATGCTAACTCTGGAAAAACAAAAGCTGTTTTATCTGAAGATGGAACGCATTACAAAATTACAGGACAAAAAATGTGGATTTCGAATGCAGGTTTCTGCAGCGTTTTCATCGTTTTTGCCCGTATCGGAGATGATAAAAATATTACAGGTTTCATCGTAGAAAACGATCCGTCAAACGGGATTTCGATGAATGAGGAAGAGCATAAATTAGGAATTCGTGCTTCTTCTACACGTCAGGTTTTCTTCAACGAAACAAAAGTTCCGGTTGAAAACATGTTGTCTGAAAGAGGAAACGGTTTCAAAATTGCAATGAATGCATTAAACGTTGGTCGTATTAAATTGGCTGCAGCATGTCTTGACGCTCAAAGAAGAGTTACTTCCGGAGCTGTAAAATATGCTAACGAAAGAATCCAGTTTAATACAGCAATTTCATCTTTTGGAGCTATTCGTTCTAAATTAGCTGAAATGGCAACTAGCGCTTACGCGGGAGAAAGTGCTTCTTACCGTGCAGCAAAAGATATCGAAGACAGAATCGCTGCTCGTGAAGCAGAAGGAACTTCTCATCAGGAAGCTGAATTGAAAGGTGTTGAAGAATATGCTATCGAATGTTCTATTTTGAAAGTGGCTGTTTCTGAAGATGTTCAAAATTGTGCTGACGAAGGAATTCAGGTTTTTGGTGGAATGGGATTCTCTGAAGACACTCCAATGGAAAGTGCCTGGAGAGATGCTCGTATCGCTCGTATCTACGAAGGAACAAACGAAATCAACAGAATGCTTTCTGTAGGTATGTTGATCAAAAAAGCAATGAAAGGTCACGTTGATTTATTAGGTCCTGCAATGAAAGTTCAGGAAGAATTAATGGGAATTCCATCTTTTGATACTCCTGATTTCTCTGAATTATTTGCAGAAGAAAAAGGAATTATCGCTAACCTTAAGAAAGTTTTCCTGATGGTTGCCGGAAGTGCTGTTCAAAAATACGGTCCGGATTTAGATTCTCACCAACAGTTATTAATGGCTGCTTCTGATATCTTAATCGAAATCTATATGGCTGAAAGTACTATTCTGAGAACTGAAAAATTAGCCAAAAATCAAGGTGAAGCTAAAGTACAAGAGCAAATTGCTATGGCAAAATTATACTTATACAAAGCAGTAGATATCGTAAATCTAAGAGGAAAAGAAGGAATTGCTTCTTTTGCAGAAGGAGACGAACAACGTATGATGTTAATGGGATTAAAGCGTTTTACAAAATACACAAACTTGCCAAACGTAGTGGCATTAAGAGAAACAATTACCAATAAATTAGTTGCAGAAAACGAATACTGCTTCTAATATAAAAATAGTTTTTAGCTTTTAATTTGTTTAAACCCGCACTAATCCGAAACAGTGCGGGTTTATTTTTTTTATTTTTAATTTTTCACCATATAAGTTATATAAGTTCATTTAAATCTACTTTGTGTTTGGATTATTTTTTAAGCACATATAAAGTTTATAAACATTAGATCTACATGAAATTATTACTAAAATACAGATTGCCTTATATTTTACTAGAAGCGCATTTTAAAAAACATACTGGTTATATTTCTTATATAACTTATATGGTTAAAAAACACCATTTCACAAATCTTTATTAAAATTAAGTTTCTGTTACGTATTCTATAGCGATTTTTATATTCTAATGTTTTATATTTAGCATTTCAAAAAACTAATAGCTTAAAAATGAAACAAATTAACCTAATTGCCCTTTTATTATTATGTGCCTTTACTACAAACATTTTTGCACAAAAAAATAAAAAGATGGACGTTATCGCTTATTACACAGGTGATGACAAACTAATTAATGAATACGAAGTAAAAAAACTAGATCAAATTATTTTTAGTTTTTGTCATCTAAAAGACGGAAAACTAAGTGTAGATTCTGCTAAAGATTCTACAACAATTAAACATCTGGTTTCATTAAAAGCATCAAATCCACAACTAAAAATTGTGCTTTCACTTGGTGGCTGGGGAGGCTGTGAACCTTGTTCTGCTGCGTTTTCTACTGCCGAAGGGAGATTGAAATTTGCAAAGTCTGTAAAAGAAGTAAGTACATATTTTAAAGTTGATGGTTTAGATCTTGATTGGGAATATCCTGCAATTGAAGGACTTCCGGGTCATTTATTTCAACCAGCTGATAAAACTAATTTTACGGAATTAATCAAAATCCTGCGTTCAACTTTAGGAAAAAAATACGAATTGAGTTTTGCTGCCGGAGGTTTTCAAAAATATCTTGACGAATCTATCGAATGGAAAGCGGTTACACCATTGGTAAACCGCATCAACATTATGAGCTATGATTTGGTAAACGGTTATTCTAAAGTTACCGGACACCATACACCACTATACAGTACAAACCCGAATGAGGAATCTACAGACAGAGCAGTTACTTTTTTACTAAAACAAGGCGTTCCTGCTGAAAAGTTAGTTATTGGCGGTGCTTTTTATTCGAGAACATGGAAAAATGTAGAAAACGTAAACAATGGCTTATATCAAGCCGGAGAACATATTCAAGGTGCTGATTTCAAAAACTTTGCTACAACTTATACGGAAGCAAACGGCTGGAAATATTTTTATGATGAAAAAGCACAAGCACCATATTGGTATAATGCAGGTACAAAAACATTTGCAACATCTGATGATATTAAGTCTATCAAAGCAAAAACTGAATATGTAAAAGCTAAAAAATTAGGCGGGATCATGTTCTGGGAACTTACTTTGGATAGCCCGAAAAACGGAATGGTAAATGCCATTTATGAAGTTAAAACGGCTAAATAAATACTCTAAAAAAACAATAAAAAAAGCAGTTATTCTCGTAATAGACTGCTTTTTTTATACTTTTTCGTTTAAAAAAACGAATATTGATAGGCTGCTGTTATGGCATAATAATTAAGTCCGTTATTGGTATAAGCACCCACATGATATTGTAATCTTAAAGATTGTCCTTTTGCAATTGGTGTCGAAAAAGTACCTCCTACACGCCAATTATCAATTTCACTATCATCAGAAATGCCGTCCGTAATTGTTCTTCCTCCAAAAAACCAATTGGTATTAAAACCAAGCCACATATTATTCTTAAAATAATAACTGGCATGAACCTGAAGACTATAAGTTGGTTTCTGTTCCAGTTTTTTATTTAAATAATCATTATTATCTGTATAAAACCAAATACCAGTATAGATTTCGGCAAATACACGAGAAAATCGTTTCGAAATACCAATTTCAGGTTTAAAACCCCAACGATTTGTTCCGATATTCACTTTTTTATCATCATAATATTTGCCTGTTGGTACAGAAGTTACCAAACTGACTCCTAATATTGTTTTTTGTTCGTAATACTTAAATTCTTTTTTATCGAGAGCGGGTGATCCTAATAAATTGATTCCGAGACGAATTTTCATATCGGCAAAACCGGTTCTTGATCCGGTTAAAATGTCACCATTTGTGCGCGTTTGTGAGCCATCCATAAAAGTATAGGGCAGCGAAACCTGTACACGTGCCAGTCGATTCGATATACCAAATGTTCTGATATAATTTGCCGCCAGACTATGACTTTGAATTGTAAAATCGGTAATTGGCAAAGAGGGTTCTGTTAATACATTTCCGTCCATATACGCATATCCAACCGCTACTACATTTAAATTTTTCGGAACATTAGCATAAACTCTTGGCTCTAAATCCTGACCAAAGGCAGAAAAAATCACCAAAAAAGAAAGTACTGCTAAACGAGATTTTTGTGCGAAAAAATAAAAAACTTTTTTTTGCATACACTTAAGAGTTTAATTTGTAGTGGTAAAAACTAAATCTTTCAGGCTTTATTTTTTATTCTCTTCTGTTTTGGGAGCTCTAATTCTTCCATCGTAAGAAATGGAGGCTCTGTTATTACTATTGATACTAACCGATGTACCGCCATCATAAAAAATAGTAAACAAAAGATCATACACATCATTTGTACCGCTTACGGTTGTTTTGATCAGGTATTTTTTTCCCTTTTGTTCCACTTTAATGTTTTCCGGTTTCCCTTCAAATTTTATTCCGCCATCGGATCCATAACCTACGTTGAATGCTCTTCCAAAAAACGGCAAATCGCAAACTACATTTTCTGAAGTAAATTTTATAAAATAAGTATTGTAATCTAAATTAAGCATTCTGGTTGATTGCGGATACGCTTTCTCTGCATCAAAAACAAAATTTTTAGAATTGACAAGTGCTTCAATTTCTTTTTGTTTTTGAAGTTCTCTTTCCTGTTTTAATTCTTTTTTGGTTTTTTCCTGTGCAAAACCATCAAAACTAAAGAAACAAAACAGCATCAATAAAATGGTTAAACTTTTCATGATTTCTATTTTTTAGTGAATCGCATCATAGCAATATCACCGGACATTAAATTCAGTGTTTTACCATCATCTGTAATATCGTACGAAGTTATTTTTTGCAATGTATTTACATACGTCTGCTCCCCTTGCCCATCTCCACACATCATTTTGGTCATTGCCATTGGTTGTGTAAAATCAATTTTGTTGCCGTCAACGCTCAATTTCCCTGTGTATGAATTACAGCTGCTATTACCCGAAACACGGTTTTCTTTTGAGTCAAAAACTATGGTTGGTTTTTTCTTTGGATACAAACCATCAAAGGCAATTTTTGGACCTGAGATATAATTGAGCTCCCAGGTTCCGTCAAGTTTAGAAACTGTATCTGTTTTTGTGCATTTACATGAGATTAACACAAGTCCTAAAAAAGCTAAAACTAAAGCATTCTTTATCATAATATTTAGTTTAAATTAAAAATTTTCAATTGAATTATTTACCTGAAATTGTCCTCGTCACCCAATCATTTTTATAAAAATACGAACAAGGCAAAACCAATAGTTTTGGTTTTTTTTAACTTTTAGCCTCAGAGAATTTCAGTAATTTTATGTTAAATTTACTTATTATTTAATTTAAATGCCTTAAAAATGAAAAAAATAATCCTTTCTTTCGCTATAATTACAGCCTTAGTTGTTGGTTGTAAAACAAGTACAAAATCAAATGATGCTAAAACTCTAACAGTTGCACTGGAACCAAAAAGTGGCAGCACTGTTACCGGAACCGCAACTTTTACTGAAAAAAATGGAAAAGTAACATTTACAGCAAAAATGGCAGGATTACAACCGGGAGTTCACGCTATACATATTCACGAAAAAGCAGATTGTTCTGCTGCTGATGCAAGTTCTGCAGGTGGACACTGGAATCCGACCTTTAAAAAACATGGAAAATGGGGAGTTGGAGAATATCACAAAGGTGATATCGGAAACTTTACCGCAGATGCCCAAGGTAATGGTTCTATCACATTGACTACTGACGAATGGTGTATAGGCTGTGAAGATGAAACAAAAAATATTCTTGGGAAAGGTTTAATTGTGCATCAGGGAACGGATGATTTTACGACTCAGCCAACCGGAAATGCAGGCGGTCGAGCGGCTTGTGCAGGAATTATCAAGTAAAAACATAATAACCACTATTTTTTCACAAAATTTAGTGGTTATTTCATTTAAAATTTAAACATACCACAAGAAAAAGATATAGCTTTGTAAGCTCAAACTTGTAATAATGATTAACCCATCGGCATCCGGCTGGATCGATAAATTTTTTAGCGAACAAAAGTTCTCAGAAGCAATTCCTTTTGAAACTGTAGATTCTTTTTACTATAAAGTAAGAGAAACCGGCTTTATCTATGGGCACATTATTTCGATTGATTCCCAAATTCCAATTCCGATAAAAGGCTGGTTTAAAACCGAAATTTCTAAAATTGCTTTACTAAATACTTTATACGGTGTTTTTTGTTTAGAAAAAAGAAATTCGGAACCAAAGAATTTTATTGCAGAGGTTTTAAGATTTTACAATGAAATGAATCCTGAAGGCTTCAATCTTTTTAAAATTTTACTTCCAAAAGATACCCCTTCCCTTTCTTTAGAAAATATAATCGATGAAAGAGTTCAGACTAATGATAGTATTATTAGTAAAAACTTTTCGCATTTGGTAACCAACGCTTTGTTGTTTATTGATGTTTTGGCTTTCAGACAATATTTGGCGCATGGTGAAATTCCGGAAAAGTATTTAAAACGAATTGAAGAAACGGTGCTTGGTATTGTTGGTTTGGCATTAAAAACCAAAACAGTAAAATCACAGCATGACGATTTATTGATAAAGCTTTTTGAGGCTTCTATTCGCTATTCAAAATTTTCAAAAGTTACTGTTGAGACTTTAGAAACTTTGCAATTGGATTACTTCATCAACAGATTAGAGCAATATTATTTGATTGATATGGCAGGAATGGCTTTATGGAGCGATGGTGTTGTAGAAAATGAAGAAGCTTATTTTTTATATTCATTAGGATCCATGATGCGTGTTTCTGATGATTTTGTAACGCAAAGTATTGATACTACACATAGTTTTATTACAACGCATAAACATAAAATTCCGTATTTTAATTACTCAAATCCGGTAAAGCATTTTTACGACCAAATGACTCATACGGTTGTAAAACTGATTATAAGAAACAAAAACAGACTTGTTAGGGAAATTGTTCAAAGCAAAGAATTAATGGTTCTTTTGGCTCATTCTACAACAAGGGATCTGGATGCGAAAGAAAAGAAAAAAGTAAAAAAACAGCTTTTGGACATCTGTAAAACGATTCCGTCGCTCACTATATTTTTACTTCCGGGCGGAAGTTTATTATTACCGATTTTAATCAAGTTTATTCCAACCATGTTACCATCGGCATTTAATGAAAACCTCGACGAAAACGAATAAAAAAAATCGCCCTTTTGAGGCGATTTTTATTTCTTATAGATTGCTTAACTGGTAAACTTCGTCTAATTCATCATTCGAAGCGATGTTTACATTTAAATCGGTTACAAAACCAGAATTTAAACCATAAACCCATCCGTGAAGCATTAAATCCTGACCATTTTTCCAGGCCGCCTGCACAATTGATGTTTTGGCTAAGTTGTAAACTTGCTCTTTAGCATTAATTTCAACAAAAGCATTAAAACGTTCTGTTTCGTCCTCAATTGAATTTAAATATTTATCATGTAAACGATATTCATCTTTAATATGACGAATCCAGTTATCAATAATTCCAACAGACATATTTCCCATTGCAGCTTTTACACCACCACAACCGTAATGTCCGCAAACAATAACGTGTTTTACTTTTAAAACATTTACTGCATAATCCAAAACACTTAGCATATTCATATCAGAATGTACGACCATGTTGGCAATATTTCTGTGTACAAAAACTTCACCCGGTTTAGCACCAATAATTTCGTTTGCAGGAACACGGCTGTCAGAACATCCAATCCATAATAATGGCGGTGTTTGTCCTTTTGCTAAATCTGCGAAATAATTTGGGTCTAATGCTAATGATTTTTCAACCCATTCCTTATTGTTGTCTAATAATTTTTGATAAAATTCTCTCATAATGTATTACTATTTTATAACGGTATTTTTAGTGTCTAAAAATATCAATAAAGACTACTTTTTGTAAAGTTACCTAAATTCTGATATTTCTTCACTTTAGAAATACCTAAAATTTATTTAATTGTTTTAAAATTCTTCTTTTGTAACTTCTTTCTTAACCAACGCTCTTTTTGCAACATCATAATAATGTTCTATCGAAACGTGATTGCTATTATCCGGCGTATTTTCTAACTGATACGCTTTTTTGAAACCTTTCAGTTTTACCTTAATATTTTCGTCAATCGCACGGGTTTCTTTAAACTCACGAATTAAATCAAGAACATCATGAGCAATATATTCCGTATCATGCGCATTGATGATTACTTTTGAGTTTTCAGGAATTTCACTCAATGTTAATTTTATTGCCGCTTTGTTCAAAAATGAAACTTCCTGCGCCAAATCAATATGAATAACATCTCCGTCCTCGTATTCTTCTTTTTTAAAGCTGTATGCTCTTTTCAGGTTTCCTCTCAATACAAAAATAATACTGATGATAATTCCTAATGCCACACCTTTTAATAAATCTGTTGCTACAACAAATACTAAAGTGGCAATAAAAGGCACAAACTGATATTTTCCTTTTTCCCAGAAATGGAAAAACGTTGCTGGTTTTGCTAATTTATATCCAACTAAAATCAAAACTGTTGCCAAAGTAGCCAACGGAATTTTGTTTAAAAGTGCCGGAATAGACAAAACACTTACTAATAAAAGTACACCATGAATAATGGCCGACATTTTAGATTTTGCACCCGCATTGTTATTTGCTGAAGATCTTACCACAACAGATGTCATTGGCAAACCTCCTAAAAGTGAACTTACTATATTACCAATTCCCTGTGCTCTAAGCTCCACATTGGTATCAGTATAACGTTTTTGAACGTCCATTCTGTCTGAAGCCTCAATACACAACAAAGTTTCGATAGAAGCCACAATAGCAATGGTAACACCAACAACCCAAACCTGTGGATTTGTTACGGCAGAAAAGTTTGGCGTGATTAGGATAGATTTAAACTCATCAAAAGATTTTGGAACAGGTAAAGAAACCAAATGCTCTTTTCCAATTGCTAAACTACTTCCGGTTGAAATGAAAATTTCATTTAAAACTACTCCTAAAATAACAGCAATAAGCGCACCCGGAACTAATTTTAATCGTTTTAAAAAAGGAACTTTATCCCAGGAAATTAAAATTACCAGCGAAACTAATGAAATAACAACCGCTCCTAGCTGAATATGATTGATAACATCGAATAAAAATGAAAATGAATTACTTCCATCATTTTGAATAAATGCCTGATCACCTTCAAAATCAGCATCGTAACCAAAAGCATGCGGAATTTGTTTCAGGATGATAATGATACCAATACCCGCTAACATTCCTTCGATAACATTGGTTGGAAAATAATTTGAAATACTTCCGGCTTTTAAAAATCCTAATGCTAACTGAATTGCCCCGGCAATAAAAACAGACATTAAAAACACATCGAAGGCACCAAAATCAGTGATTGCGGTTAAAACTATAGCTGTTAAACCAGCTGCGGGACCAGATACACTAACGTGTGACTGGCTTAAAAACCCAACCACAATACCACCAATAACACCTGCGATAATTCCAGAAAATAAAGGCGCTCCAGAAGCCATTGCAATACCTAAACACAACGGAAGAGCCACCAAAAAAACCACTAAACCTGAAGCAAAATCAGATTTAAGGTTGGCAAAAAGATTAATTTTTTTTGACATAATACAATACTAATAATTGATACATAAAAGATCTACCGTATTACAATAGAATACAGTTTTTTAAATAATCGGAAGTATTATGACAAGTTGGGAGGTGGAGCAAAAATGCTCTGAGAAATATTATCGAGTTTAGCAATATTTTCAGAAACTATTGTTCTTTTTTCAATATAAGCGGGCAATAAAACTTCATGTTGAAGTATTGCCGGATGAACAGTTGCTTTAAGTTCTTTATGTGAATGCTCTTCTTCAGAAAAACTGAAAGATACAGACGTATTATTGCATTTCTTCATCAACGTTACGACTGTAGGAGTTGATAAGAAGGCAATAAATATGAATAATAATATGCGAGCAACTAATTTCATTGAGGCAAAAATAGCGTTAAACAAATAAAATCAAAGCGAAGAACGAAAAATTTTATAGAAATTTAACAAAAATAAAAAACAGAATGATGTTTAATTAACCATTCTGTTTCTAATTTCTTTATAGAGAGCTTTTTACAACTCTTCTTCAAGCCAGGCATTCATCATCCAAATTGTTTTTTCCTGTTCGGCAATGAAATCACTCATCATAGAATTTGTTCCTTCATCATTAATTTCTGCAGCTTTATTAAGAATTTCTCTTTCAATTTTTAACAAATCAGATAATGAATTAACAATTAAGTGCACTGCTTTTTCATCATTTGAAATATTTTTACCAACTGTTAATTTATTATTTTGAATGTAATCTTCAAAAGTATGCAACGGAGTCCCTCCTATGGTCAATACTCTTTCGGCTATCATATCAATTTTCAATTGTGAATCTGTATATAATTCTTCAAATTTCACATGTAAATCAAAGAAACGTTTTCCTCTAATATTCCAGTGAATTCCTCTTAAGTTTTGATAATAAACCTGAAAGTTTGATAATAAAACGTTTAGCTCTTTTACTAATAACTCTGACTCTTTTACAGGTAATCCTAAAATATTTGTTTTCATGTTTTTATTGTTTTTACAGTAACTTACCTACAAATTTAGAGGAAGTTCTTTAAAAAAAGTATAAAAAAAAATTATATTTTCTTATTTTTGTATCAAAAATTACTATCAAAATGACGATAACTCAATTACAATATGTATTAGCTGTAGCCGAACATAAAAATTTTACCCTTGCTGCCGAAAAATGTTTTGTGACCCAACCCACATTAAGTATGCAGATTCAGAAAATTGAAGAAGAATTGAATATTTTAATTTTCGACAGAACAAAAAAACCAATCCAACTTACAGATATAGGTCAAAAGATTGTAAATCAGGCCAAAAATATTGTAAATGAAGCTGATAGAATTAAAGATATTGTAGAACAGCAAAAAGGTTTTATTGGTGGAGAATTTCGTTTAGGAATTATCCCAACCATTATGCCAACGCTTTTACCTATGTTTTTAAATAATTTTATCAAGAAATATCCAAAAGTGAAGCTTTTAATTGAAGAATTAAATACAGATGAGATTATTGTAAAATTAAAAAACGGTCATCTTGACGCTGCCATTGCTGCTACTCCACTTGAAGATGAAAAAATTAAAGAAATCGTTTTATACTTCGAACCGTTTGTCGCTTATATTCCCGAACAGCATGCTAACTTTCAAAAGGACGAAATTGAAGTTGCCGATTTAAACATCAACGAAATTTTGCTTTTACAGGATGGGCATTGCTTTAGAGACGGGATTTTGAATTTATGCAAAAACGGAACCGATGTCGAACAAAATAATTTTCAGATTCAAAGCGGAAGTTTTGAAACCCTTATAAAATTAGCCGATGAAGGTTTGGGCACAACGTTACTTCCGTACTTGCACACCTTAGATTTGAAAGATTCCGATAAACTGAAACTACGAAACTTTAAGGAACCAAAACCTGCCCGCGAGGTAAGTTTAATTTACCCAAAGAGCGAATTAAAAATGCAAATCATTGACGCTCTTAGATCTACAATTGCCGGAGTTGTAAAAGGGGCAATTGTTTTTCAAAACGTACAAATCATTAGTCCGCTGCATCAAAAGAAATAAAATAAAAAAGGAGCTGATTAGGCTCCTTTTTTTATACTTTGATGAGTAGTAAACTTGGTTTTAGTTCTGGTTTTTCAATAATAAAATTTAATAACCACTCTTGTAATTGTTCCATTTCGTATGGTAACAGCGTTTTGATAGCTTTTTCTAGTTCTTTACAGAAAAGTATCGGATCGAAACTTACTCTCTCAAGTATTGATTTCGTGTAATCAAACATCATTTTTGACATAATAAAATATGAATATGGGGGTTATTTATATTTTTAAACTCGCACCAAATGTAAACAAATATCACATATAAAGATGCTTTTTAACTTATTTTTTTAAAAATTTTAGCAACGAAACCGTTTTCTTAATAAATATAAATCAATATAGAATTATTCTAAATAACTGATTTAAGTGCTTTTAGTCGCTCTAAACATCTCACGTTTTCCTGGTGGTCCAGCTAACTTTTCTACGGTAAATCCTACCGAAATCATGCTCCTTTTTACAACTCCTCGGGCAGCATAAGTTACCAAAACACCATTTGGTTTTAAACTATTATACATTTTCTGAAAAATTTCTGTACTCCACAACTCCGGTTGAACTCTATATCCGAAGGCATCAAAGTAAATCAAATCAAAAATTTCATAATCGTCTATTTCATCAAAAAATTGTTTCCTTTTAGTTAACGAAAAGCTGGCGCTAATTTCGGTTTTCATATCCCATTCACATTTATGCATTTTTTCAAAAATGTTATCAAATTCCAATGCGCCGAGTTCCGTAACATAATTCATTTCCAAAACTTCGCTTGCATCAACAGGATATGCTTCTACCCCCACATAATCCATTTTTTGCTGTTTTTTATTGGATTCAAGAAAAGTAATAAAAGCATTAAGTCCGGTTCCAAAACCAATTTCAAGAATCGAAACGGGTTTATCACCAAATAATGAAAGTCCATTTTTTATAAATACGTGTTTTGCTTCCTGAATTGCACCATGTTTAGAATGGTAACATTCATCCCATTCTTTCAAATGAATTGTCGTTGAACCATCTAGCGTTTTAATTATTTCTCTTTCCACTTTTTTGAGATTACTAGCAGGATTTTATTCGTTTAAAATCCATTTTCTTAGTCAAAATTACTCAAAACAAATGCGTAAAGCCTTAAAATTCGATTGTTTTTTCATAAATTCTTTATAAAACTAAGTATTTTATTTCCGTTTATTATAAGATAAATAAATCTCAATTAAACGCAGGAATTAATGCAGTTTTACTAAGTAAATTATATAATTTTACTTAATTTTGCATTGATTAAAACCTATTTAACACCAAATCATCACTTTAGATTCATTTTTATTGAGATGAGAGCATTACATAAAAAACATACATTACTATGAGTACAACTCAAACAAGCAAAATTGAAATCAGAAAAGCTACTTCGTCTAAAATAAGCCAGGTAGATTTTGAAAACTTAAGCTTTGGTGCTGTTTTTACAGACCATTTATTCGAATGTGATTTTAAAAATGGAGAGTGGCAAAATCCTGTCATTAAGCCTTATGCTCCTATTTTAATGGATCCTTCTTCAAAAGTCTTCCATTACGGACAAGCGATTTTTGAGGGAATGAAAGCATATAAGGATGAAAACAATGATGTTTGGTTGTTCAGACCTGATGAAAACTACAAACGTTTCAACAATTCTGCGGTTCGTATGGCAATGCCTGAAGTTCCGGAAGATATTTTCATGGAAGGTTTAAATGAATTATTGAAAATCGACCAGGAATGGATTCAGAGAGGAAACGGAAGCAGTATGTATATTCGTCCTTTTATGATTGCTACAGGACCTGGTGTTATTGCAAATCCGTCTGACGAATATAAATTCATGATTTTACTTTCTCCTGCAAAATCATATTATGGTGGTGAAGTAAAAGTAATTATTGCTGAGCACTATAGTAGAGCTGCAAATGGTGGAATTGGTGCTGCAAAAGCGGCCGGGAATTATGCCGCACAGTTTTATCCAACTAATTTGGCAAACAAAGATGGTTTTCAACAAGTTATCTGGACAGATGATGCAACGCATACAAAATTAGAAGAAGCGGGAACAATGAACGTTTTCTTTAGAATTAATGATACTTTATTGACTGCTCCAACAAGTGAAAGAATTTTGGATGGTGTTACCAGAAAAAGTTTAATTGCTATGGCAGAAAAAGAAGGATTAAATGTAGAAGTTCGTCCTGTTATTGTTTCCGAATTGGTAGAAGCTGCTAAAAACGGATCTTTGAAAGAAATTTTTGGAGCCGGAACTGCTGCCGTAATTAGCGTTATCAAAGGATTCTCTTATCAGGATGTTTATTATGAAATGGATCCAATTGAAAATTCATATGCTTCTTTATTAAAAGAAAAACTAACAAATCTTCAAAATAAATTATCCGAAGATACTTTTGGCTGGACTGTAAAAGTTCAATAATCGAAAGATATTTCAAAATAAAAAACCCGACAGATTTAAAATTTGTCGGGTTTTCTGTTTTATAACAGTTTCGAAAAATCAGGTTTAAAATAATTCGGACCTTTCATTACTTTTCCGTCTTCCCTGTAAATAGGATGTCCATCTTCGCCTAATTTGCTCATATTGCTGCGTTGAATTTCGTCAAAAATGGCTTCCATTTTATCCTGCAAACCATGTTCGATAATGGTTCCGCACAAAATATACATCATATCTCCAAGAGCATCAGCAATTTCGACTAAATCATTTTTTTGCACTGCATCAAGATATTCTTCATTTTCTTCCTTCATTAAATTATAACGAAGGTATTTTTTGGTTTCGCCCAAATCTGCAATTGGTGTTTCGCTGTGTCCTATTTTAAAAGCTGTATGAAATTCTTTTACAGCATCTATTTGTTTCTTCATGATTTTATTTAGTTAAATGGAGTACCAAATTAGCAACTATTCATATACAATTCTCTAAATTTGTCAAAAATAATTTCAACTTTATGTTTAGTCAGGGACAATTAATATTCGCAATCTGTTTTTTTATCGCATTTGTAATAGTTATGATTTTTGCTTACCGAAAAGATCTTGCACTGCACAAAATTTTTTACAAAGGAAATTACAAAGTATTAATTGGTTTCTTACTTTTTATTGCGATTTTATTTGTCATCAAAATCTTTTTTAAAAGGTAATTCCGGAATTTATTTCTATATTTAAAAATATAAAAACAGAAGTCTGAGATTTATACTTAAATTTATTAATTCCCGTTCTGCCTAAATTTTTAATGATTATATCATAACAAAAAAGTACCGTTTTATTTTTGCGCTATTCGCCAGACTAGTAATAAAATTTATAACTTTACGAACCAAATAACCTGCACGATGAAGATTTTAAAATATCTATTTCTACTATCATTACTTACTCTAGTTGCCCTAACTGTATTTGTTGCTACTCAAAAAGGAATTTTTTCTATTGAGAGAAGCAAGGTGATTAATTCACCCCGAGCTACAGTTTATAACTATGTAAATGATTTTAGAAATTATGAAGATTTTGAATCATGGTCTCTGGAAGATCCTTCAATGAGAATGACTTTTCCAAATAAAACTATCGGAAACGGAGCTTCCTATTCATGGGAAGGCGCTGAAGGAATAGGAAGTGCTATTACGCTTAAAACAAAAGACGGCGAGAGTATTCAGCAAAAAATGAAATTTGACGGTACAGAAGCTGATGTGAACTGGACTTTTAAAGATACATTGGCTGGTAAAACTGTTGTAACCTGGAAAGCCAAAGGAACAATGAGTTTCTTGTTTAAAGTCTATACGGCCTTAAACGGCGGATCTGATAATGTTATTGGTACTATCTATGAAAAAAGTCTTGCTAACATTGACAAAAACTTAGATTACGAAACTAAAACTTTTACTGTAAAAGTAAATGGTGTTGTTAAAAAAACAGAGACTCCTTATATTAAACAAACTTTTACGAGTGAAATCTCTAAAGTAAATAAAAATGCCAGAGTCGTAATTCCGAAGCTGATTCATTTTAGCCAGACTAACGGATTGCATAATAATGGAAAACCATTTATTATCTACCATACTTACGACACAACGACAGGCCTTGCAAAAATTTCTATTTGTTTACCAATCAATAAAGAAATTTCGATAAGTGCAGGAAGTGATATTTTAGCTGGAAAATTAAATAGTTTCGAAGCTGTAAAAACCACATTAACGGGTGATTATTCACATACTAATGAAGCAATTACAAAAACAAGAGCTTTTATAAACAATGAAAAAATTGTTCCTGAATTGGGATGGTCGCATCTTGAAATTTTAACAGTTAGTAAATTGGATGTAAAAAGTCCGTCAAAATTAGTGACTGAAATTTATTTTCCAACAAAACCTAAAGTAGTTCCCGTTCCGGTTGAAACTCCGGTTTACAGTCCGCAAACCCAAACACAAGCACCGGCACAACAAAAACCAGCTGCTACAACAACTACACCTCCAGCTGCAAAAGAAGAAGAGCAATCTGAATTCTAAAAATAAATAAAAGGCAAATTAAACCTTTTGTTTTAAATTCATTCTAATAAGTTAAATGATAAAGCTTGACAAACGAGAAGGAATTTATCGCACAATTATTAGATCCTAAAACGCAAAACATTGCGTTTCAAAAACTCGTGTCTGATTATCAAAAACCACTGTATTCTCATGTTCGAAATATTGTTTTGAATCATGATGATGCCGATGACGTTTTGCAAAATACCTTAGTGAAGGTCTTTCAGTATTTAAAAAATTTTAAGGGAGAAAGTAAGCTTTTTTCCTGGATGTATCGTATTGCAACCAATGAAGCATTGACTTTTTTGAGCCAAAAAGCAAAATTAAACGGAATAACTTCTGAAGCTTTACAAAATAAAACAATCGACAATTTAAAAGCCGATACTTATTTTGATGGTGATGAGATTCAGATTAAACTTCAAAAAGCCATTGTAACATTGCCTGAAAAGCAGCAATTGGTGTTTAAAATGAAATATTTCCAGGAACTAAAATATGAAGAAATCGCAGAAATTCTGGGAACTTCGGTTGGAGCACTCAAAGCATCTTATCATCATGCAGTAAAAAAAATCGAATTATATGTTACATCAAATTAAACCTTTTGTTATAAAACATATCTTATAGACATTATGAAAACATTTAAATTAGAAAACGAACCGAAAATAACAACTGGATTTAAAACTCCGGATCATTATTTTGATGATTTTTCAGCAAAAGTTTTACAGCAAATTAACGAAACGAAAGAGGTAAAAGTAATTCCGATTTACAAACGTAAAAGCGTTCTCTCGATGCTTGCTGCTGCAGTTGTTTTTATAGGATTATTGATTCCGATAGTAAACAACTACAACAATACATCAAAAGAACTTGACGAAGCTACTTTGGAAACCTATTTAACTTATCAATCTAATTTGAATCAATATGATTTAATTAAAGAACTGGATACAAAAGACATTGATAAACTTAATAAAAGTGTTGCTCTTGAACAGGAAACACTGGAAGATATTTTATCTTCAAATCCAAACATTGAAAATTTAATTTCAGAATAAAAAAACTTAAAAGATGAAAATCAAAAATATACTACCGATTCTGCTGTTTTTAGTAAGTTTTTCATTTTATGCACAAAGTGATAAAGACGAAAAACGCGAAAAAATAAAAGCTTATAAAGTTTCTTTTTTAACGACAGAACTGGAACTTACTTCAACAGAAGCAGAAAAATTCTGGCCTATTTACAATACTTATGACGACAAACAATTTGAATTGCGTCATGATAAAATGAAAATGTATTTGCGAAAATTGGATGATGACAATATCAATATTTTATCTGAAAAAGACGCAGCAACACTTTTGGCACAAATAGAAAGCACTGATAAAGAATTGTATCTTTTGCGTGAAAAATACATGACGAATCTTAAAAAAGTCCTTTCGGCAAAAAAAATACTAAAGCTTAAAAAATCTGAAGATGATTTTAACCGCAAATTGCTAAAACAATATCGCGATAAAGCTGCCAAAAAAGAATAAAAGAAACAACAGCGACAAGGCCCCTATATAATAATACTTACTTTATTATTTAGGGGTCTTGTTATTTTAAAGCAATTAATAAAGACTAATTTAACCGCAAGGCACGCAAAATTTTTATAAACTGGTCTTTATAAAACGCACAGTTCGCAAAGCTAAATCAACAGCTTTGCGAACTTTGTGTTTCTAAACATAAGGTTAGATAAAATACTTTGCGAACTTTGCGGTAAAATCGTTAGTTACATAAACTACTATTTAAATCGAAGTCGGATTACTTTGTTAAAACCTGCAGCAATAGCCGTATTTCTATTAACAAAACGAATTGTAAAAAGTGTTGAATCTGTAGATAATTGTGTCCAGTTTTCACCACCATTTTGAGAGTATTGTATACCTTCTGAACCAACACATATAATTTCTTTGCCATTTCCGCCCGGAACATATTGTATGCAAGACGCGTATCCAAAACCCAACTCCTGACCTATTAATGTCCAGGTCAATCCTCCATCAACAGTGAAAGCTTTATTGTTTATTTTTTTATTTGGAAGATCATAATCTCCTCCGGCAATAAATCCGTGTTTAGAATCATAAAAATCGGCTGTAAAAATACCCGTCATTGCTTTTCCCTGCACGATTGGAGTTTCAATAACTTTCCACGTTTTTGCTTTATCGGCAGAGTAAAAAACACGTGCTTTTTTTCCTCCTGAAACCAGCCACGTATCATTTCCATTAATTACAATATTGGTGTTACTTGCTGCAAAAGCCGCCTCTCCTTGTGAGTTTGTTGGCAATTTATCTGACAATAATTTTGTCCATGTTTCACCACCGTCGCGGGTTACAATGATTGAAAATGTATCTTCTGTTGGATCTCCAATTGCAATACCTTCCTTATCATTCCAGAATTGCATACTATCGTAAAAAACTTTCGTATTGATTTCTTTATAAACTAATTTTACTTTTTGTGTTTTTTTAGAAACTTGATAAAGCAAAGCGGGATTTCCGACACTTAATAAGTATATGTTTTGTGAATTTTGTGCGATACTTCTAAATTCTAATTTTAAAGTATCACGATAAATATGTTCTTCAAATTTTTCGTTTTTATCTAAATCATAATAGCCAAAGCGAGAATTATCTCCCCCATACCACACTTTATTTTTATCAATTAAGATGGCTCTGATGCTAATCTTATCCTTAAACAAAGTATCTATCTGAACTGAAGTAAAACCACCAGCTAAAGCTTGTTGTTCGTTGTAATTCAGTGTTTTAAAAGACACTATTAAAACAAATACAGTGCAAAATAAAAGTACTTTTTTCATATAGATTAGTTTTTTTTTATTGCTAAAATACAATTATTTATAACATATAAAAGAGCTTTCATTTATTTTTCTGGCACAGTAATTGGATATCCAACAATATTAAACTTAATATGATTTTATCATGAAAACGAAACTACTTATAATAGCGCTAATAGCAATAGGTTTTGGATCTTGTAAAGCGCAAAGCCAAACTACTGTTTATGCAAAAAATTCAGATATAAGTGACAACCTTGACCTTAGAGCTGTTGCCTCTATGTTTGGAGATTCAGATAATCTTCAGGATTTTGAAAGAAGATTGAACGATCCTAAATATCAAATTTCAAACCTTGACTTAAATGGTGACGACCAGGTCGATTATTTACGTGTAATAGAATCTGTAGAAGACAGAACTCACGTCGTAATTATTCAAGCTGTGCTTGACCGTGATGTGTATCAGGATATTGCAACTATAGATATTGAAAGAGACAATTCTAATAAAGTTGTCGTTCAGGTTGTGGGTAACAGTTATTTATATGGAGACAATTACATTTACGAGCCTGTGTATAGTGTAGCACCAGTAATTTATACTTCGTTTTGGGTAACGAATTACAGACCATATTATTCAACTTGGGGATGGAATGTTTATCCAACATATTATTCTGCATGGAGACCTTACCCAATTTACAGATATAGAAATAACGTTAATGTTTGTATCAACGTAAACAACCACTACAACTATGTAAACACACGTAGAAGTTACAGAGCACCTGTTATTTATCAAACAAGACGTAGTTATGGTTATGAAACAATGCGCCCTAACTATGGTTTCTCTCAAAGACATTCAAATGTAAACAACCGTTATGAGTTAGATCAAAGACGTGTTGCAAGCAGAGAAACAAACAGAGGTTCAAATACATATAACACAAACAGAACTAATTCTAACAGAGTTTCCGGTTCTGACAACAGAGCAACAACAAACAGAAATTACACAGAAAACAGATCAGCAACAAACAGAAGTTACAATTCTGAAAGAGCTAACACAAGTAGAAATAATTCGGCTACGACAAGTACTCCTTCAAGAGTTGAAAATAATACACAAAGAACTGAATCAAGAGGATATTCAAGCGAAAACAGATCTAATACAAACAGAACTTCTACAGCTTCTCAACAAACGCAGCCTACAAGAAGTTATTCTGAAAACAGATCAAATTCAAGCAGACCAGCCTCTGTGCCTCAACAGACACAGCCATCAAGAAGTTATTCTGAAAGCAGCAGATCAAGTTCTAATAATAATTCATCAAGAGCACAAAGTCCTCAAAATACGCAACGTTCTGAATCTCCAAGAGCTAGCCAGGAATCAAGAAGCAGCCAGCCGCAAAGAGGAGAAAGCGGATCTAACTCATCAAGAGGCGGAGGAAGAAGAGGTTAATAAATTCTTATTTCTTAATAAAAAATTAAAGCACAATTTGACGATTGTGCTTTTTTTTATCTTTTTACTTTTAATTACCGCTAATTTGTTTTAAAACAGTAAATTTGCAACCGTCTTTTATAAAAATATACATGAGCGCAGCACATAAAAACTTACACAGTAAGTTGTCTATTGGGGGTTTATTAATCACACTAGGAATTATTTATGGAGATATTGGTACCTCTCCATTGTATGTAATGAAAGCCATCCTTGGCGAACATGCCATTACTGCGGATATCGTTTTAGGAGGTATTTCATGTGTTTTTTGGACATTAACATTACAAACTACTATAAAATATGTACTTATTACCTTAAGCGCTGACAATCACGGCGAAGGTGGTATTTTTGCTTTATATGCACTAGTCAAAAAAACAAAAATTCAGTGGCTTATTGTTCCTGCAATTATTGGTGGTAGCGCTTTGCTGGCAGACGGAATTATTACACCGCCCATCTCCGTATCATCTGCTATAGAAGGAATAAAAACGTACTATCCTGAAATAAATACTATTCCCATCGTTATCGGAATTTTATTTGTTTTATTTACAATTCAACAATTTGGTACTAAGCTAGTTGGTAAGTTTTTCGCACCAATGATGTTAATTTGGTTCACCATGCTGGGAACTTTAGGAGTTATTCAAATTACACAACATCCTGAGGTTATAAAAGCCATCAACCCTTATTATGCTTATCATTTACTGCAAGTACATCCGGAAGGATTTTTCGTTCTTGGTCTAGTATTTTTATGTACAACCGGAGCCGAAGCTTTGTACTCAGATATGGGGCACTGCGGAAGAAAAAATATTAGAATAAGCTGGATTTTTGTAAAACTAACTTTAGTATTAAACTACTTTGGACAGGCAGCTTATTTAATTCACCATGAAGGTCAAACTTTACAGACTTTGGGTGGAGAAAACGGAAATCCATTTTACTTAATCATGCCGGATTGGTTTCAGCCTGTGGGGATTATTATAGCAACTTTGGCGGCAGTAATTGCGTCTCAAGCTTTAATTAGCGGATCGTTTACTTTGATTAACGAGGCCATGCGATTGAATTTCTGGCCAAAAGTAAAAATCAAATATCCTACTGAAGTAAAAGGACAATTGTATATTCCGTCTATTAACTGGTTATTGTTTTTTGGTTGTGTGGGAATCGTTCTTCACTTCGAAAAATCAAGTAATATGGAGCATGCCTACGGTTTAGCAATCGTATTATGTATGATCATGACTACTATTTTGCTGAACTATTACTTAATCATGAAAAGAATAAAATTGTATTTCATGGTTCCATTAATAACTGTTTATTTATTGATCGAATTTAGCTTTTTGATTGCCAATGTTACCAAATTTGCCGAAGGTGGTTACGTAACTTTAATCATAGCAGCAATTTTGATTTCGATCATGACCATTTGGTATCTGGCTAAAAAAATCAATAAAAACTACACTAAAATCGTTAAGATTGACGATTACAAAAAAGTATTAGTTGAGCTAAGCAAAGATTTATCGATACCAAAATATGCTACGCATTTAGTTTATATGACCAATGCCAATCGTGTTGACGAATTAGAACAAAAAGTAATGTATTCTATATTACAAAAACGTCCTAAAAGAGCTGACATTTACTGGTTTGTACATGTAAATATTTTAACTGAACCATACAAAACACAATACAAAGTAACTGAAATTGCAAAAGACGATATTTACAGAGTTGATTTTAATTTAGGTTTCAGAGAGCCAACAAAAATCAATTTGATGTTTCGTGAAGTAATCAGAGATATGGTAAAAAATGGCGAAGTAGATATTACAAGCCGTTACGAATCATTAAACAAAAACAATATTATTGGCGACTTTAAATTTGTATTGTCTGAGAAGTTTTTATCAAACGACAACGATTTAAGATGGCACGAGAATATTATCATGAATTCTTATTTCTTCATTAAAAAATTAAGTTTGTCTGAAGAAAGAGCTTTCGGTTTAGATAGTAGTTCTGTAAAAATAGAGAAATTCCCAATGGTGCTTCATGCGCCGGAAAATATTGGATTAACGCGAATTATAAAATAAAAGTTATTCCAAAATAAATTCAGAAAACACTCTTTTAAACTTTATTAGAGTGTTTTTTTTCTTTTTAATGAAAGTTGAAACCACAATTAGAATTAAAAATTTAACTTTCAATCAATTAATAGTACCTTTGCAACTCAAATAATAAAAATGAGATTACACAGAAATTTAGTTTATACTACCATCGATTCTTTAAATGCAATTTTCAATGAAGGAGAATATGCAGACAAAGTGGTAGCAAGAGCCTTAAAAAAAGACAAACGTTGGGGAAGTTCTGACAGGAAGTTTGTTGCTGAAACAATATACGAAATTGTTCGTTGGAAAAGATTATACGCTGAAATTGCCGAAGTTAAAGAACCATTTGACAGAGAGAATTTATGGAGAATGTTTGCTGTTTGGGCAGTTTTAAGAGGATATCCAATTCCGGATTGGAAACAATTAGAAGGAACACCTGAAAGAAAAATAAAAGGACGTTTTGACGAACTTTCAAAAGTTAGAGCATTCAAAGAATCTATTCCGGACTGGATGGATGAATTGGGTGTAAAAGAATTAGGCGAAAAAGTTTGGTCTAAAGAAATCGCTGCTCAAAACCAGCCTGCTAAAGTTATTTTAAGAACAAATACACTTAAAGGAACGAAAGAAAACCTGAGAAATACGTTGATGGATTTAAATATTGAAACAGAATATTTAAAAGATCAGCCGGAAGCTTTAGTTTTAAAAGAAAGAGCCAATGTGTTTTTAACAGACGCTTTTAAACAAGGCCTTTTTGAGGTTCAGGATGCCAACTCACAATTAGTGGCTGGTTTTCTGGATGTAAAACCAGGAATGCGTGTTGTAGATACTTGCGCCGGAGCTGGTGGAAAAACATTGCATATTGCTTCTTTGATGGAAAACAAAGGACAATTGATTGCAATGGATTTGTACGAAAGTAAATTGAAACAATTGAAGTTAAGAGCCAAAAGAAATGGTGCTTTTAATATTGAATATCGTATTATTGACACTACAAAAGTGATCAAAAAATTACACGAAAAAGCAGACAGAGTTTTAATTGATGCGCCTTGCAGTGGTTTAGGAGTACTAAAAAGAAATCCTGATGCAAAATGGAAATTACAGCCTGAGTTTATCGACAACATTCGTAAAGTTCAATCTGAAGTTTTAGAAAGTTATTCTAAAATTGTAAAACCAGGCGGAAAATTAGTTTATGCAACATGTTCTGTTTTACCATCGGAAAATCAGGAGCAGGTTGAAAAATTCCTGAAAACTGAAATAGGAAAACAATTTAGTTTTATAAAAGACCGTAAAATTTTAGCCTCAGAATCTGGGTTTGATGGTTTTTATATGGCACTTTTGGAAAGAAAGGAATAAGGAAATAAAATTCCAAAATTTATAAATTCCAAATTCCAATTATTAGATTAAATCTCAAAAAATTAAATCCCAAATCCCAACTGTAAAATTGGAATTTGGGATTTTTTTTATTGGAATTTTATACTAAACTCGGTTTTCTTAATAATTTACCATTTTCGTTTTCTTTAAATTTTGGAACAAAAACAATTTCTTTTGGTTTTTCATATTTGTCCAGAACGTCAAAAAAATCAGATGCAAAATCTTGTTTTTCACCTTCGACAACCAAAATCAATTTTTCACCCAAAACAGTATCCGGAATTCCTGTTACAAAAAATCTGGAATTAATTTTATCAATCAGCTTTGCTTCTATTTGCTCCGGAATCAATTTTACTCCACCGCTATTGACAACATTATCAATTCTTCCTAAAAAAATAAACTGATTTTCTCTTATTATTTCTACCAAGTCATTAGTTACTATTGGTTCTTCAGAAATCGTATCGACAGTGACAACAAGACAACCTCGATCGTCCTGAGTAATTTTCACGTTTGGCAAAACGGTAAAAACGTTTTCTCCTACCCTTCTTGCAGCAATATGAGTAATGGTTTCCGTCATACCATAAGTTTCATAAACTTCTGTTTTTAAAGGTAAAACTTTTTCCTCAAGAGATGAATCCATCTTGGCTCCGCCAACAATCAGTTTTTTAACATTTTGCAAAGCTTCAATTGAATTTTGAACTTGTAAAGGCACCATTGCAACAAAATCATATTTAGTTGTGTTTAAAGCTAATGGATGCGTGCTCGGTTCAACAATATCTAAATCAAGGCCTAAAATAAAACTGCGAACCAGCATCATTTTACCGGCAATAAATTTTACCGGCAAACAAAGTAAAGCTTTGTCACGAGGCTCTAATTCGAAAAAATCCCCGGTAGCCAATGCAGATTGAATCATGGCCTGCTTTTGCAGTTTTACCACTTTTGGCAATCCCGTTGTTCCCGAAGTTCTCATTTCGATATAATCTTTATCATCGAACCAATCCAATAAAAACTCTCCTATCGCTCTATCATTTGCATCGCCTTCTTTTATATAATCATAACCCACGCGACGCAATTCAGCTGCCGTTAAATGATATCCGTTTATCTTAAAATAATTGTGAACATTTTTATGTGTTAACTGTAACATATATTATTTAATTTGATGATTCTACTACGTTTATTTTTCCAGTTAATTTTTCTTTCCAGTTGCTCCAATTGTATTTTTTAGTAAAAATAAAAAGCAAAATAGGATAAACCACGACCACAGGCAGAATAACATCCATACCCGCAGATGGTTCTGATAAATCTATAAAAACAGAATGTGTTTGAAAAACCGTCCAATCTGAAGTTACCAATAAAGCACCTACCAAATTATTAGCAGCATGAAAACCTAATGCCAATTCCATTCCTTCATCCATAAGAGTAATTACTCCCAAAAAGAGGCCCGTACCGATGTAATAAATCATAATGATATATCCCATCTTTGTTACTTCAGGATTAAAAACATGCATAGATCCAAAAATTAGTGAAGTCATCAATAATGGAAACCATTTATTTAGAGATAAATTGGCAAATCCCTGCATTAAATATCCTCTAAAAACATACTCCTCGGTACTGGTTTGTATCGGAATTAAAATAGAACCAACAGCTACCAAAATTAAAAACGGAACTAATTTAAAATTCCACACAAAATTTTCCGGAGCCCTGAAATAAATTACAAAAAAGCTAATTACTGAAAAAATCGCCCATAAAATGAAGGAAAAGAAAACCCTCTCCCAATCTATTTTTTGACGTGACGTTGTAATAGACAAAAGAGTTTGATTGTGCAGGTATTTTACAACGAAATAAATTCCCGCAAAGGCAAAGGCAAAAGATATCATCACCAAAAACAAGGTCAGATTGGGTTCAAACATTTTCATTACTTCAGCATTATCCGTTGGAAAAACAGCTTTATCTTTAAAACTTTTATACAGAACTGCGACAGAAAAAGGAATTTGACCAATAAACGATGCCGTAATAATAATGACTGATCCAATAAGGTATTTCCAAAATTTATTTTCGGGCTTAATTCCTTGTTCTAAAAACATATATTAAAAATTTAAAAAATGAGAAATAATATCTTTTAAAGTTATGATATATTTATTGCTTTTAAAAGATATATGATAAATAAGTAAATCTTACTTTTGGTGTAGCTAAAATACCTAAATTTTACTTTAACTGCCTTACAACATATTAAAATTAACAAAATGATACAAATTTATCATAATCCGCGTTGCGGAAAATCAAGAACTTGTCTTGCATTTATTGATCAGTCAAATCAGGAATATGAAATTATTCCGTATTTAACGCAAACGCCATCTTTTGAGGAATTAAAATCTTTATTACAAAAATTAGATTTGCAACCTATTCAATTAGTGAGAATTAAAGAAAAAATTTGGATCGAAAATTATAAAGGGAAAACAATGAATGATGATGAAATTATTCAGTCGATGATTGAAAATCCTATTTTAATTGAGCGTCCAATTGTGGTAAAAGACGGGAAAGCTATTATAGGAAGAGATCCTGATTTGGTTGCTGCCTTTTTAGATTGATTATAAAGAAGCGTATTAACATTTTTTTGTGATTTTTCTCTTTAAACCAAAAGCTACATTTGCGGTCTAAAAAGAAAAAGAAACCAGAAAAAACAATGAAACAAATCAAATTTGCTGTATTACTTGTATTGCTTTTTACAAGTTTTTACAATTATGCGCAACAACCACCCGCGGGACGAAACAAGGTAAAAGTTACCGGGAAAGTTTTCGAAAAAGTGAGTAAACAACCACTTGAATATGCAACAATTTCGATAATGGCGCCTAACGATACGAAAGTTATTGCCGGAGGAATAACCAACCCGAAAGGTGAATTTGAAGTTGCTGTTGCACCTGGAACTTACGACATTAAAATTGAGTTTATTTCGTTTAAAGCAAACGAAATTAAACAAAAAAGCATTGAGGATGATACTAATTTAGGTGTAGTAAACCTGTCTGAAGATGCGGCTCAGTTGAATGAAGTTGTAGTTCGTGCCGAAAAATCGACAGTAGAAATAAAACTAGATAAAAAAGTTTACAACGTTGGTCAGGATATGATCGTTAAGGGCGGAACTGTAAGTGATGTTTTGGATAACGTTCCTTCGGTTTCTGTTGATACAGAAGGAAATGTAAGCTTAAGAGGAAGTGATAATATCCGTATTTTAATTGACGGAAGACCTTCAAACGCTATCAATGTTGCCGAAGCTTTACGTCAGCTTCCGGCAGATGCTATTGATAAAGTAGAAGTTATTACAAACCCATCGGCTCGTTATGATGCTGAAGGTGGTTCCGGAATCATTAATATTGTCCTTAAAAAAGGAAAAAATCAAGGTTTTAATGGTACTTTAATTGCATCAACCGGTTTACCTGAAACTTATGGATTAACTGCGAATGTGAATTATAAAACAGAAAAATTAAACTATTTCACAACTGCCGGTTACAACTATAGAACAAATGAAGGAGCCGGCCAGACAAATTCAGAATATCTTAATTCGGATGGTACCACAAAAAGCTTCTTAGACGAAGATCGTGATACCAAACGTACCCGAAATGGATTTAACGGAAGAGCTGGAGTTGAGTGGACACTAACTCCTACAACATTTTGGACAAATGCCATCAATTACCAAAAAAATAATGGTGAAGACAGGGATTTGATCAACTATTATAATTATGATGCTGACAGAGTTTTTACAGGAACCACGTATCGTTTAAATAATGGTGATACGGAAAGTGAAAATCTAGAATTTACTTCAAACTTAATAAAAAACTTCAACGATAAAGGGCATAAATTAACTGCCGATCTTTCTATTTCAAGAAATACAGACGACAGTAATAGTACTATTACAGATTCACCAAGATTTGATACAACTTTAAATGATCAAATTCAAAAGCAGGTCTTATTGCAGGCTGATTATGTATTGCCTCTGGGTAAAGGCGGTCAGTTTGAAGCTGGTTATAAAGGAAGCTTTGGTGATTTGAATAATGTTTATAATGTAACAGATAGTCAAGGTGTCGTAAACACTAATTTATCTAATACCTTAGAATACAAAGAAAACATCAATGCGCTCTATACACAATATGGCTTTAAAGTAAATAAATTCTCTTATTTATTTGGCTTAAGATGGGAAGACACTAATATCGAAGTTAACTTATTAGACAACAGCGATTTTAATACTAAAAAATACAACAACTTATTTCCAAGTGCTTTTATTAGTTACGAAATCTCAGATCAAAGTAATTTCTCAGCAAGTTACAGCAAGCGTTTATCCAGACCAAGAGGTCGCTTTATGAACCCCGCAGTAAACTATGCCAGCAACATTAATATCTTTCAGGGAAACCCAGACTTAGACCCTTCTTTAACAGACAAATATGACATTGGATACATCAAAAGATGGGATAAAGTAACCTTTAATACCTCTGCATATTTTGAAGATACAAAAGATGTTTTCAGCTTTGTAAGATCTCCTACAGGAGATGAAGTTAATGGAGTTCCGGTAATCAAAAGTTCTCCTATTAACTTAGGAAAGGAGCAAAAATTTGGTTTCGAATTTACCTTTAATTATACACCATTTAAATGGTGGAAATTAAACAGTAATTTCAACTTTTTTAATGTAAAAACAACTGGAGAAAACAGCTATACAGATACACAAGGAAATCTTATTGTTCAGAATTTAGACAATCAGGCTAATTCATGGTTTGCAAGAGTGAATTCTAAAGTTACATTACCATACAAAATTGACTGGCAGTTGACAGGGATGTATAATGGAGAACAAAAAACAGCCCAAGGTAAGAATTTAGGCATGTTCGGAATGAATACAGCTTTTAGCAAAGATGTATTAAAAGACAAAGCTACAATTGCATTCAATATCAGCGATATCTTTAATTCCAGAAAAATGAGATCTTACACCTATCTGGATGATGTAAATTCATACAGTGAATTCCAATTCCGTAAACGTCAGTTTAATTTGTCATTCACGTACCGTTTCAACAAAGCAAAAGGTGAAAGAGATAAAAACATGCCTAAAAACAATGAAGGCGGCGGAGAAGGCGGAGGAGAATTTCCAGGATAACTTAAATTAAATTCAAATTTTTTAAATTCCAAATTTCAATTACTAAGACTTTATAATTAAGGTTTTAGAAAATTGGAATTTAGAATTTTCTTTTATTGAAATTTTATTTTTACTGGAATTTGGAATTTAAAAAAGTGGAATTTATTTTTTTTGCATAAAAAAAAGGACTCGTAAAACGGGTCCTTTTTTATGAAATCAATTTAAAATTAAATCGATTGTTCTTGTCTTTTCTTTGCTCTTTTCTCTTTGAACATTTCCCAGCTAGCGCCCGTAACCCAATAAGATACGAAACCAACTAAGAAAAACATCAACCAAAACCCTATAGTTAGTATGGTCAAGAAAAGTAAAAAACCTAAGTACTGTGAAAATTCAAACATGTTTTCCGGAATTTTTGAATGTAAGGACAAATGTAAGTTTTATATTTTTCGTTAGCAATAAAATCCAAATCAATTTTCGTAAAATCACAATTATCCGTATATTTAAACTCATTTTAAATAAGGGTTTTTCACGATAATTATTTAACTATCTAAACAAGAACATTATGAGTGTTTTCAGGAGCTGTTTCCTGCTGTCCTTCCAATCTTTTGTGCCGAACCCCGGCACAAAAGGATTTTCCCTCCCATCAGGGCTAGGCAATCGTTTTCAAAAGAAATTTTAAACATCAAAAATAAAAAATCTGTTTTAATCAGCGTTTTTACGAAGTAAATCAGCGTCATCCGCGTCCCATTTACACAACAAACAACAAACAATAATCATATATACAACAAAAATGAAATACAGAATAGAAAAAGACACCATGGGCGAAGTTCAGGTCCCTGCCGATAAATATTGGGGTGCACAAACAGAACGTTCCAGAAATAATTTCAAAATTGGTCCATCGGCATCTATGCCTCAGGAAATTATAGAAGGTTTTGCTTATCTTAAAAAAGCGGCCGCTTATGCCAATCACGATTTGGGCGTTTTGCCAATCGAAAAACGTGATGCAATTGCAGCTGTTTGCGATGAAATTTTAGAAGGAAAATTAGACGATCAATTTCCGCTTGTAATCTGGCAAACCGGTTCAGGTACGCAAAGCAACATGAATGTAAATGAAGTGATTGCAAATCGCGCTCAGGTTGTTAAAGGTTTTGAAATTGGCGAAGGCGAACAATTTATAAAAGCAAATGATGATGTAAATAAATCGCAGTCCTCCAACGATACTTTTCCAACCGGAATGCATATTGCGGCTTACAAAATGATTGTAGAAACTACAATTCCCGGCGTCGAAAAACTGCACGCTACTTTATCCGCGAAAGCGAAAGAATTTGCAGACGTTGTAAAAATCGGTCGTACGCACCTTATGGACGCAACACCATTAACTTTGGGTCAGGAAATTTCTGGATATGCCGCTCAATTAGCATTCGGATTAAAAGCTTTAAAAAACACTTTAGCCCATTTGTCTGAAATCGCTTTAGGCGGAACAGCCGTTGGAACCGGATTGAATACTCCAAAAGGTTACGACGTAAAAGTGGCCGAATATATTGCGCAATTTACCAATCATCCTTTTGTAACTGCAGAGAATAAATTTGAAGCTTTGGCCGCTCACGATGCCATTGTTGAAACGCACGGTGCTTTAAAACAATTGGCCGTTTCTTTAAACAAAATTGCCAATGATGTTAGAATGCTGGCTTCTGGCCCACGTTCCGGAATTGGCGAAATTCATATTCCAGAGAACGAACCCGGATCTTCTATTATGCCCGGAAAAGTAAATCCAACACAATGTGAAGCTTTAACGATGGTTTGTGCACAAGTTATTGGAAATGACATGGCAATTGCCGTTGGTGGAATGCAGGGACATTATGAACTGAATGTTTTTAAACCTGTTATGGCTGCTAATTTCCTTCAATCTGCCAGATTATTGGGCGACGCTTGTGTTTCATTCGACGAGCATTGTGCTCAGGGAATTGAACCTAACTACAAACGCATCAAAGAATTAGTTGACAATTCATTAATGCTTGTTACGGCTTTAAATACTAAAATTGGTTATTATAAAGCAGCCGAAATCGCTCAAACCGCACACAAAAACGGAACTACTCTTAAAGACGAAGCCGTTCGTTTGGGTTATGTAACTCCAGATGATTTTGATGCCTGGGTGAAACCGGAGGAGATGGTTTAATTGATTTTAGATTTTAGATTTTAGATTTTAGATTTTAGATTTTAGATTTTAGATTTTAGATTTTAGAT
>NZ_JAWVWO010000034.1:0-25349 GCF_033657265.1 Flavobacterium sp. MMLR14_040
TTAAGCCCGCCTGCGCAGATGGTACTGCAGTTATGTGGGAGAGTATGTCGTCGCCTTTCTTTGAAAAACCCTATCCAAAACGGATAGGGTTTTTTGTTTATAAGAGTTTTTTCATGCGCTATCCTGAGCAACTCTAAAATGTGGAATAACAAAATTTATTCATCATAAACTATCTTTTAATATATTTGTGTCAAACAAGTCAGTTTGAGTTTAAGAAAAAATGTCAATTATGAGAATACATTTCATTATAATTTTAATGTTTGCAGGGTTATCTTCAAATGCACAACAGCAGGATGTGAAGAAAGTCATTGAATTTTTTTTTGAGGCCTTTCATCAAAAAGACACAATTAAATTGAAGTCAGTTTGTTCTGATAAACTTATTCTCCAATCTATTAGTGAAAGTGTAACCAAAGGAAATAAATTAACTGAAGAGAATATAAAGGAATTCTACAAGTCTATTGTTTCAATACCTCCTAATTTAAAATTTCATGAGAAAATCTTGAATTATAATATCCAGATTGATGGTAGTATGGCGCATGTTTGGACTCCGTATGAATTTTATTTAAATGATAAATTGAGCCACTCGGGAGTTAATGCTTTTACTTTATTCAAAGAAAAAGATTCATGGAAGATTATCTATTTAATTGATACCAGAAGGAAATAATATTTATATTACTTCTGTTAGATAGTAATGACAAGAATCCGCGATTAGACATTCTTCGCATTTTGGTTTAGGTCTGCAGGTTTCCCGTCCTAAGAAGGAGAGAGCCATTCCTATCTCTGACCATATTTTTTTAGGTAATGCCTGCATAAGATCTTTTTCAACCTTATTTCCATCTTTACTTTCTTTTATTATACCAATTCGTGGACTTACTCGTATTACATGTAAATCTGCAATTATTCCTTCTGCTGGTTTGTGACTTTCTCGTAGAATCACGTTTGCAGATTTTCTACCAATACCTTTTAAAGCTGTTAAGTCCTTCATATTTAAAGGTATGTCTTTATCATTTTTAATAAGCTTAGCAATCTCCAGAAGCCATTGTGCTTTTGTTGGGTAATTCCGAACCTTACTTATATAGGGAGTAAATGTCTCTAAATCAGTTTTAGACAGACTATTCAAAGTGGGATATTTTTCGAATAATGGTGGAGCAATTTTATTAATATTTGCATCAGAATCTTGTGCAGATAGAACTACCATCACCAACAATTGATAAATATTTTGGTAATCTAAAGGGTGTCTTTTTCCTTTATATTTTTTCAAAAGAGGTTTTAATTTACTTTCCCAATCAGATGTTTCTCCAAATAAATCCATTTTGTTTTCTTTAGAATTATACAATTAAAAATGTAACTAACACAAATTTAAGCACTTTAGATAAATTCTGATATCTTTTTTATCACATTTTGATTTCCAAGAATTTTTCGGTGCCCGAGACCTTGAGTAATATATAAAATTCCATTTTTAAGTTGCTCGTGAATATGTATTCCTGCTTTTGCAGGAACTTCGGGATCATCTTTATCGTGTATTACCAAAACTGGAATTTGTATTTTTTGCGCTGCTCTGTATGCGGAGAAATCGTCCATTTTTACCTGATATTTCTCTTCAAACAGATTACGTAATCGTTCACTAATTTCCTGCTTTAAATGTAGTTTAGCAATAAAATCATCTAAAATATCCTGCACTATATCTCCACTACCAATTATTACCGCTTTATTTACTTGTAAACCATCCTTAATTGCATTTAGTACTGACATTCCGCCAAGGGAATGACCAATAGCAACCTCAAAAATTCCGTATTGTTTTTCAATTTCTAATATCGCTGCAATAAAATCAGACATAATGGTAGTTTTTCCCTTAGATTTTCCATGTGCGGGTGCATCAAAGCTAATCGTGGAATACCCCAATTTTAAAAGTTCATCAGCAATTTTAAATAGTTGCGTTCCTCTCCCTGACCATCCATGAACCAATAAAATTTTGCGATCACTTTCGCCGTATTTATAAGTAACTACGCTTTTATGAATTTGTGGAACATAGATTGTATTTTGAATACTTTTTTGATCCATTTCAAACTCCCGTTTTGGAACTTTATGTTTTATTGGCGTTGTAAATAATTTCGCAGTATAAATGGTAACCAATTTAGTTGAAATAAAAGCACATATTTTACAGGATAAAATGATAAACTGTGGAATTTTTAATGATTTAGTAGGATTAGTTGTGTTTTTTGACATATCAATAAATATTTTTTCAAGGCGTAATTTTGCTTATTTTTTCCTAAATTTAAAAAACATAAAAGTAACATATTAATAAATGCTTACTTAAAAAATAATTTGAGAATTAATTTTACTATTAGCCTTATAAATTTTTAACATGGAAATATTTCATATCAGTGCAGAATGTTATCCAATGGTAAAAGTTGGTGGTTTGGCCGACGTTGTAGGTGCGTTACCAAAATATCAAGCCGCTGCGGGTAACCTCGTTAGAGTTGTAGTTCCTTGTTATGATACAAAATTCAGAAAAGAAAATAACTTTGAATGTGTCCATTGGGGAAATGTTAAATTAGGAAATTTTGATTTTCCATTTAGTGTTTTAAAAGAAACTTCAGATAAACTCGGTTATGAATTATATCTGATAGAAATTAAGGAACTATTTGAAAGACCAAATGTTTATGGATATGAAGATGATATTGAGCGTTTTTTTTCTTTTCAAATTGCAACCTTAGATTGGCTTTTAGCCAGAAAAACAATTCCTGATGTAATAAATTGTCATGATCATCATACTGGATTAATTCCGTTCCTGCTAAAATATGCTTATAAATATGAAGGATTAAAAAATGTAAGAACGGTAATTACAATTCATAACGGTTTATATCAAGGCTGGTTTGGTTTTGATAAACTGCATTATTTACCTGAATTCGATTTAATTCATGTTGGCTTTCTGGAATGGGGAAGTTCTTTGAATTCATTGGCTGTTGGTGTTAAATGTGCACACGCTGTTACTACTGTGTCTCCGAGTTATTTAAACGAAATAAATTATTCAGCAAATGGTTTAGAATCTTTATTTAATTCGGTTCGAAGTAAATCAAAAGGTATTTTAAACGGAATCGACATTGAAGTTTGGGATCCTTCTAAAGACAAAATGATTACACAAAATTATTCGATAGATAGTTTTGAATTTGGAAAGCAAAAAAACAAAGAAAGCCTTTGTGAACAATTTGAATTAGATCCGACAAAACCTCTTTTTAGTTTTATTGGGCGTTTATTTGAGGAAAAAGGAGGAGATTTATTGCCTCAGGCTGCTGCATTGGCCTTATCGGAAAATTTTGAGAATATTAATATTTTGATTTTGGGTTCTGGAAATTCCCTAATTGAAGAACAATTAATGCAGTTACGTCATGATTATAAAGGAAATTACAATGTTTTCATTGGTTATAATGAAGAATTAGCGCATTTAATTTATGCTGGATCAGATTATATTTTAATGCCTTCAAGAGTTGAGCCATGTGGATTAAATCAAATGTATGCGTTGCGTTATGGAACAATTCCGATTGTCAGAAGAACGGGAGGTCTGCGTGATACTGTAGTCGATTTTGGGGATAATGGTAACGGGATTTGTCACGATCAGGCTTCGGTTGGGGATATTTGTTATTCTATAAATCGCGCTGTAAAATTATACGATGATAAAATAAACTTCAATAAAGTTATAAAAACAGGAATGAGCATTGATCATTCCTGGGAAAGAGTTTGCCAAGAATATATAGAGATATACAACCTAATAATTGAGAAAAATGAAATTTAAAAAGAAAAATGTCGTTGCCATTATTTTAGGAGGAGGACAAGGTTCCCGCTTGTTTCCATTAACAGAAACGAGATCAAAACCTGCAGTACCAATTGGAGGAAAATATAGATTGGTGGATATTCCAATTTCAAATTGTATCAATTCAGATATTTTCAAAATATTTGTCCTGACACAGTTTAACTCTGCTTCTTTGAATGCTCACATCAAAAACACTTTCAATTTCAGTATTTTTAGTCAATCATTTGTTGATATTTTAGCTGCAGAGCAAACACCTGATAATCCAACATGGTTTCAGGGAACAGCCGATGCTGTGCGTCAATGTATGCCGCATTTTTTGAAACACGAATTTGATCATGCTCTTATTTTATCTGGTGATCAGTTGTATCAAATGGATTTTAACGCAATGTTAGAAGCACATATCGCTGCTGATGCCGAAATTTCTATCGCAACTTTACCGGTAAATGCTAAAGATGCACCAGAATTTGGAATTCTTAAAACAGATCATGAAAATCGTATTGAGGCTTTTATAGAAAAACCAAATGCTTCATTATTACCTGAATGGGAATCTGAAGTAAGTGATCAAATGAGGGGAAAAGGTAAAAAATACCTGGCTTCAATGGGAATTTATATTTTTAATAAATCATTGCTGGTGGATTTAATGTGTAATCCTGAAACAAAAGATTTTGGGAAAGAAATTATTCCTGAGGCCGTCAAAAAGCATAAAATTTTAAGTTATCAATACGAAGGTTATTGGACAGATATTGGTAACATTGATTCCTTTTTTGAGGCTAATATCGGTTTAACTGATGATATTCCCGAGTTTAATTTATTTGATAATGAAAACAAGATTTTCACTAGGCCAAGATTACTACCTCCGTCAAAATTTAGAAATTCAATTATAAATCAATCCTTGATTTCTGAAGGCTGTATTATCAATGCTAAAGAAATTAAACGTTCGGTTATTGGAATTCGCTCCAGAATCGGACAAGGAACTGTTATTGAGAATTGCTACGTTATGGGCAATGATTTTTATCAGGATCTTGATGAACTGAATCATGAAAACAATATTAATAAAATTCATGTTGGAATAGGAGAGAATTGTTTTATTCAAAATGCCCTAATTGATAAAAATGTGAGAATTGGAAATAATGTTCACATTAGCGGAGGAAAACATTTAGATAATTTTACCAATGAATTATACAGCATAAAAGATGGAATTGTAGTTATTAAGAAAGGCGCAATTCTCTCAGATAATTTCAGAATTGAATAAAATTTCAAAATTAATTATTGCCTTAAAAACCAAATATGTCTAAAGTAATCACGCATTCTTTATTTACTGATTTTGATATTGATTTATTCAAAGCAGGAAAGCACTTCCAATTATATGAAAAATTAGGAGCACATTTAATTGAAGTCAATGGAGAAAAAGGTGTTTATTTTGCCGTTTGGGCTCCAACTGCACAATCAGTTTCTGTTGTTGGTGATTTTAATTATTGGACACAAGGAGAACATTTATTGCAAGTTAGATGGGATTCTTCCGGTATTTGGGAAGGATTTATTCCACATATAGAAAAAGGAGCACTTTATAAATATAAAATTCAATCTAATGTTGATGGTGTTGTAACCGAAAAAGCAGATCCTTTTGCTTTATATTGTGAAAAACCACCTCATACGGCTTCGGTTGTCTGGGATTTGGATTATAACTGGAAAGACGAAAACTGGATGAAATCACGTCAGGAAAGTAATAAGCTGGATAAGCCTTATTCTGTATATGAGGTTCATTTAGGATCTTGGAAAAGAGGTGATCAAAATCGGTTTTTAACGTATTTAGAACTTGCGGATGATTTGGTTAATTATGTAAAAGAAACCGGATTTACACATGTTGAATTCATGCCAATTATGGAATATCCCTACGATCCATCATGGGGATATCAATTAACAGGATATTTTGCGCCAACTTCCCGTTTTGGAAAACCTCAGGATTTTATGGTTTTGGTTGATAAGTTGCATCAGGCCGGAATTGGCGTTATTTTAGACTGGGTTCCGTCACATTTTCCTGATGATGCGCATGGTTTAGGTTTTTTTGATGGATCTCATTTATATGAACATCCGGATCGTAGAAAAGGCTATCACCCTGACTGGAAAAGTTTGGTTTTTAATTACGGACGAAATGAAGTTCGTGCTTTTTTAATAAGTAATGCTGTTTTTTGGCTGCAAAATTATCATGCTGATGGTTTAAGAGTTGATGCCGTAGCTTCGATGTTATATCTTGATTATTCGAGAAATGAAGGCGAGTGGGAACCTAACATTTTTGGAGGAAGAGAAAATCTGGATACTATAAGTTTTCTCAAAGAATTTAATGAAGTTATTTATGCCAATTTTGACGGAGTTCAGACAATTGCAGAAGAAAGTACTTCTTTTCCAATGGTTTCAAGACCAACATTTACCGGCGGTTTAGGCTTTGGAATGAAATGGATGATGGGCTGGATGCACGATACTTTAAAATATTTTCAGAAAGAAACCGTCTATCGCAAATACCATCAAAACGATTTGACATTTTCTATGACGTATGCTTTTACAGAAAATTTTATGTTGCCATTTTCACATGATGAAGTGGTTTACGGAAAAAAATCTATTGCCAATAAAATGCCTGGTGACGAGTGGCAAAAGTTTGCCAATTTACGTTTATTATACGGATATATGTTTACTCATCCCGGAACCAAATTATTGTTTATGGGGTCAGAATTTGGGCAAAGTGATGAATGGAATTTTGAGAAAAGTTTAGATTGGCATTTACTTCAATATGATTATCATTTAGGCATAAAAAAGATAATCACAGATTTGAATCATTTATATAAAACTCATCCTGCATTATATGAAAAACAATTTACTGGCGAAGGTTTTGAATGGATAAATTATTCAGATCATCAAAATGCAGTTTTGTCTTATATCAGGAAAGGAAATAACGAGAAAGAAAATGTAATTGTTGTTTGTAATTTCACACAAGTGATAAGAGAAAATTATAGAATTGGAATTCCGCAAAAAGGAAAATTAAAAGAAATTTTTAATAGCGATTCTATTATATATGGTGGAAGCGGAGTAGGAAATTCAGAAACATTAAAAGTTCAAACTGTTTCTTATGATGGAAGAGATTATTCTGTAGAATTAACTTTACCTCCCTTAAGTGTTACGGTTTATTCCTTTCAATAAAAATTTAATCTTTATTTCGTAATGCAATTTTATCAGTTTTGCATTCTTAAATTATCGATTTCCTGATTTTTTGAGATCTAATTTAATAGTCATTCAGAAAAATCGTTTTCGTGAATAATCCTTTTATTCAGAGAGGCTTATTAAGTTTTTTTGTATGTTTGAGATAAAGATTGGAGTTCTATAATTAATTCATTTAGCGTATGATTACAAATACAGCACTAGAGTATAAAGGCGATTTATATCCATCAAAAATTGTTTCGCACGAACATGAAGGAGATACCATCTTTTTTCATACAGACAACAAAGTAATCTTAAAAGTCACTATTCTTCGAGACAGTTTAATTCGATTTAGATTTACTACAAAAGGTTATTTTAGCAATGACTTTTCATACGCAATAGATAAAACACAATTGCACGGTTACAATTTTTTAGAATTAACCGAAGAGGAAACTTATTTTCAAATAAGAACCAGTAAAGTAAAGTGTAAAATTCAAAAACAAGATCTTCGTTTGTCTATTTATGATTTAAATGATTTTCTGATTCTTGAAGATGAGCTTGGTTTTCATTGGGAAGAAAGTTATGAATATGGTGGGAATATCGTAAAAATGAGTAAATCATCCAAAGATGGAGAATGTTTTTACGGTCTTGGCGACAAAGCCACACAAATGAATTTAAAAGGCAAAAGATTAGAAAATTTTGCGACAGATCAATACGCTTTTCAAAAAGAACAAGATCCATTATATAAAGTTGTTCCTTTTTACATTGGTTTGCACAACAAACAGTCATACGGGATATTCTTTGATAATACTTTCAGAACTTTCTTTGACTTTTGTCAGGAAAGAAGAAATGTAGCCAGTTTTTGGGCCGAAGGAGGTGAAATGAACTATTATTTTATTTACGGTCCTCAAATGCAGGATGTTGTTACAACTTATACTGATTTAACAGGTAAACCAGAATTACCGCCACTTTGGGTTTTGGGTTACCATCAATGCAAATGGAGTTATTATCCGGAAAGTAAAGTAAAAGAAATCACTTCAAAATTTCGGGAATTAAAAATTCCATGCGATGCCATTTATCTGGATATCGATTATATGGAAGGTTTTCGATGTTTTACCTGGAGCAGCGAATATTTTCCGGACCCGAAACGAATGATTGCAGAATTAGCCGAAGATGGTTTTAAAACAATTGTAATCATCGATCCGGGAATTAAAATTGATAAAAATTATTGGGTTTACCAGGAAGCTCTTGAAAAAGATTATTTCTGTAAAAGAGCAGATGGACCGTACATGAAAGGAAAAGTCTGGCCGGGAGAATGTAATTTTCCCGATTATACAAATCCGGTAGTTAGAGAATGGTGGGCAGGCTTGTTTAAAGAATTAATTTCGGACTTTGGTGTAAAAGGGGTTTGGAATGATATGAACGAACCTGCTGTTATGGAAGTTCCCAATAAAACGTTTCCAATGGATGTGCGTCATATGTATGATGGAAATCCTTGTAGCCATAGAAAAGCACACAACATTTATGGTACACAAATGGCTCGTGCCACTTATCATGGTGTAAAGCGTTTTGCATATCCTAAACGTCCTTTTGTAATTACAAGATCGGCATATTCTGGTGCACAGCGTTATACATCATCATGGACAGGTGATAACGTAGCAACTTGGGAACATTTATGGATTGCCAATATTCAGGTACAAAGAATGTGTATTTCAGGAATGGGCTTTACAGGTTCTGATATTGGTGGATTTGCAGAACAGCCAACAGGAGAATTATATGCGCGCTGGATTCAGTTGGGTGTTTTTCATCCTTTCTGCAGAACGCATTCTTCCGGAGATCACGGCAATCAGGAGCCATGGGCTTTTGATGAAGAAGTGATCAATATTACCCGAAAATTTGTGAGTTTACGCTATCAGCTTTTGCCCTATTTGTATACCATGTTTTGGCAATATATAGAAGAAGGTATCCCGATGCTAAAACCATTGGTTTATTACGATCAGGATGATACCCAAACACATTATCGTAACGATGAATTTATCTTTGGAAATCAAATATTAGTATGCCCAATTCTGGAACCTAATTCTTTAGGAAGACGTATGTATATTCCAAGAGGAGAATGGTACAATTACTGGACAAATGAGTTTACAACCGGCGGAAGAGAAGTTTGGATCGATACCAAATTTGATGAAATTCCGGTTTTTGTAAAAGCAGGAGCAATTATCCCGAAATATCCTGTACAGCAATATGTAGGCGAACTTGAATTTGATGAATTAACGCTGGATTTATATTATAAAAATGGTAAAGAAAAATCAGTAGTTTATGAAGATGCTCAGGATGGTTACGATTATAAAAAAGGGCGTTACAGCTTTTTATCTTTTAGAACCATTGGAAAAGAAAAAGAGCTTATTATTCAATTACATAAAGAAGGAAAATACGATACACCATACAGTAGATATAAAATTAATTTAATTGGATTGCCATTCAAAGTAACTGAAATAGAGATTGATAACGAAAAAGTAGAATTTGATAGTGAAAGATTTGAAGAAAATTATTTCCTAATTATTGATAAAGAATTTACCGAATTGCATATTATTGGACAATAATAATAATTATGATACGTTTCGTTTTAATTATATAAAAATACCTATTAAAAATAATTGTATTTTTATTTTATATTAAAATCTATGATCATGAAAAATTACTTTTTCTTAACCGCTTTTGCGGCACTTTTATTTGCTGCATGTGCGACAAATCCTGTAACAGGAAAATCAACTCTTAACTTTGTATCAAACAGCGAGTTATTTCCAACTTCATTTCAACAGTACAATGCTTTTATCGCAGAAAATAAAGTGATAACAGGAACTGCAGATGCTAAAAGAGTAGACCTTGTGGGCAGTAAAATTAAAGCTGCTGCAGAAAGATACTTAACTTTTTTAGGACAAACACAATATTTAAAAGATTACCGTTGGGAATATAAACTGGTAGAAAATAAAGAAGTAAATGCATGGTGTTTACCAGGAGGTAAAATCGTGGTTTATTCAGGAATTTTGCCAATAACTCAGGATGAAGCAGGTTTAGCAACTGTTATGGGGCATGAAGTTTCGCATGCATTGGCCAATCACGGAGCACAAAGAATGAGTGCAGCTCAATTGCAGCAAATTGGAGGTGTAGCTTTGGATGCTGCAACAAGCGGTAAATCTGAGTCAACAAGAGCCATATTTTCGCAAGCTTACGGAGTTGGTTCTGAAGTAGGAGTAATGCTTCCATTTAGCAGAAGCAATGAAAGTGAAGCAGATAAAATAGGATTAACGCTTATGGCAATTGCAGGTTACAATCCAGATGATTCAATTGCATTTTGGAGCAGAATGTCTGCCAAATCTGGAGGATCTGGAACTCCTGAATTTATGAGTACACACCCTTCTGACGCAACAAGAATTGCAAACTTAAAAGCATTAATTCCTGATGCAAGAGCAACAGCTGCAAAAGTGGGTGTCATCAGATAAACAAAAATTTCTTATATAAAATTTATAAAAGCTATTCTTTCAGAGTAGCTTTTTTTTGTATTTATCATTAAGTCAATTAATTGCGATTAAATAATAATTTAATAATGTACGATTTATGAATATTATATCCAATTGTAGAAAAAAAGAAATAATTTAGCAACAAAATCATAAAATATGGCAGATTTAAATAAAGGAGATAAAAAATTATTAAATGCATGGGCTTTTTACGATTGGGCAAATTCAGTTTATCCATTAGTGATTTCATCGGCCGTTTTTCCAATTTTTTACGAAGCATTATTTTCAGACAAAGATCATTATATAGATGTTTTTGGAATGAATCTTAAAAATTCTGCTTTGATAAGTTTTATTACTGCTGCGGCATTTTTGGTTGTTGCTTTTATTTCACCATTATTATCTGGTATTGCGGATTATGTGGGAAATAAAAAAACATTTATGAAATTCTTTTGCTATATGGGAGCTTTGTCCTGTATGGGTTTGTATTGGTTTAACCTTGAAAACATCTACATCGGCTTACTTTTTTATTTTTTAGGATTGATTGGTTTTTGGGGAAGTTTGGTTTTTTATAATTCCTACCTGCCTGACATTGCTTTTCCTGAACAGCAAGATAAATTAAGCGCCAAAGGATATTCTTTAGGATATATAGGAAGCGTTATTTTAATGATCGTTAATCTTGCAATGATCATGAAACCGAAAATTTTTGGCATAACAGGAACTGAAGGCGAAGCTGCCATGAAAGCAATGCGTTACTCCTTTTTAATGGTTGGAATTTGGTGGATCGGCTTTAGCCAATATACCTATTACTATTTACCAAAAGGAAATAAAAAAGAAGATCAAAAAGTAAATAAAGATGTAATCTTCAATGGTTTTAAAGAATTAAAAAAAGTATGGAAATTACTGGAAGAAAACATCTCATTAAAAAGATATTTGAGCAGCTATTTTGTTTATAGTATGGCAGTACAAACTGTTATGATTGCAGCAACATACTTTGGTGCTCAGGAAATTGACTGGCCATCTCAGGCTGCAAGTACTAAAGGTTTAATTATTTGTATTTTACTAATACAATTAGTTGCCGTTATTGGAGCTGTTCTAACTTCAAAAGCTTCGGCAAAATATGGCAATATTCCAACCTTAATTGTCATAAACTCTATTTGGGTAATTTTTTGTGTTATTGTTTATTTTATCTGGCTGCCAATACATTTTTATGCGATGGCTACATTGGCAGGATTTGTAATGGGAGGAGTTCAGGCTTTATCACGATCTACTTATTCTAAATTATTACCGGAATCTGATGATACAGCATCTTTTTTTAGTTTTTATGATGTTGCCGAAAAAATAGGAATTGTAATTGGAATGTGTGTTTACGGCGCCATTGATCAAATTACCGGAAGCCCAAGATATGCAATTGTAGTATTAGGTATATTCTTTACAGTAGGTATTTTATTATTACGCAGAGTGCCAAAAAAAGGCGTTTTAAATTAATAAAACACCTTATATTGAATATTTAAAGCTCAATAATAAAAGAAAAGCGACTGTGTTGCTTTTTTGAAATCTGATTGATGATGATTTTGAAATTCTTTTATTATTGAGCTTTTTTGAATTAACCTTTTTTAATATTTCCTGATCCTGATACTTTTACGTCACGTTTTTCAGGATTTCCAAAATATTTAATATTTCCTGAACCTGAAACTCTCGCTGTTAAATTTCCTTCACAGTTTACAATACTGTTTCCTGAACCGGCAACATTGGCTTCAACATTTTTAGATTTGAAATCAGAAGCGTTTACATTTCCTGAACCTGCAAGTTTGGAAGTAAATTTATCTGCAGAACCTTTTAAAGTAACATCTCCAGAACCGCTTAAATTCAATTGAAAATCATTAGAATTGACATTTAAATTAAAGTTTCCTGAACCTGATAATTTTGCTGCAAAAGTGTCGCTTTTAATTTGATCTTTTGTTTTAACATCTCCTGAACCGGCGAGACTTATAGCAGAAATTTTTTCAAACGGAACTGTAATTTCAATTTTAGAAGTTGACTGGATATTAAATGTTTTATCAACATAAATCTTTAAAGTATTATCTTCGACTTCAACTTTGATAACAGATAATAAATTTTCTTCTCCTTTAAGGATAATCTTTCCTTCTTTTCCCGCTACAAGATTTATATCAAAAGAACCCGCAACTTTTATAGCATCATAATCTCCTGTAGTTTTCGTTTCTGTAACCACTTTGCCATTTCCTTTTATTTTTGATGATTGTGCATTTGCAATGAACCCCATTATAAATGCGCCGAAAACTAATAATTGAATTGATTTTTTCATTTTTTGATTGATTAAGTTATTGTTTTTTGATTAATGATACGCTGCCATAATTAGAGTTGACAACTACTTTGTTCTGGCCTTTTTTCTTATTATAACCGCTTATTCTTTTACTTGTGCTTTTGCTTTCACTAACAGAAACATCCAGAGAATTATCGCTTTTAATATTTCCGTATCTCGTATTAATATCAAAATCAAAATAGTAATTAGTGTCATATCCTAAAGCTACATCAGAATAAGTTGAGTTAATATTTACATTATTAGCCTTATTTGTTATTGTTGAAATATTAATTTTACTATAATTAGTATCCAGATTAATACTGTTTGAAATTTCGGCAATATTAACCGTCAGATAATTTCCTGATCCCGAGAACGAATTTATCTTTTGAAACTTAAAGTTCCCATAGTTGCAATCGTATTTTATATTTTGTCCTTCGGCTATAACCAAATCTGTATAATTGGTATCTAAATTCAAATTACCCGAATCAACGATTTTCAAACCAGAATAACGAGCTTCAATAGTTCCGTTTTTGATATAGTCAATAGTTGAGTTTTGACAATATTCGATATGAACACGATTGCTTGATCCGTTTAGTTTTCCTAAATTAACTTTACCGTATTTGCACGAAATATCCGTACTAGATTCTAAGCTCAGTGTTGTAATATTACCGTACTTATTATCCAGCTTTACAGTTCCGTTTTTCGGAATTTTAATCACATAATTAATTTCAAAGCTATTGCTGCTTCCACCGCTTTTTATAGAAGAATTTCCAAGTTTGGTAATGGCGGAAACCAAGCTTTTTAAGGCAGTTATATCAACATCAATACTATTTAATCTTTCATTGACCCAGTTTTCATTTCCTCCCGTTACTTTTATAGTAATATCAAGATCAATTTTATCTTCATCCCAGGTACTTACAGTAATGTTTCCGTATTTATTTTCGATATCGATTCCTGCATTCGAATTTACGATATATGTTTTTTTGATGTTTTTCTGTTTCGAAATTACCGTGTCATCATTGTTAGAAAAACCTAAAAAAGGAATTAAAATGAATAAGATAAGTATGTTATAATGTTTTTTCATGAGTTGTGTTTTTTAAATTTTCATTTTCTTCGATGCGCTGCAAAACCGTCTGTAAAAAGGAAATTCTGGTTTGCAAATTGCTAATCATTGCATAAATGATTTGCTTGTTTTCACCGTTTTTCTGAACCTCTTTTATGATTTTTTCATAATCAGCATCAAAAACTTTCATTTGTTTTAAGGCATCATTTATGATTTGTTCATTTTCAGGAGAACTTTTTTCTTTTAATTTAACAAGTTCATTTTCGATTAAAATATTAAAAATAGAATCAGTGCGTTTGGTTTCCTGTGATGCAAATTTGAATTCCTTAGGTTTTTGGTTATTGTTATACAAAACAGAAATTCCTAATAATAAAGCTATCGAAGCCGCAATGGCCCAACCGGCATAATTTTTTTTCTGTGGCTGTTTTTTATTCAATTTATTCAAAAAATCTACCTGATGATCAGAACTCATTTCATGAACATCCCATTGATTCTCAAATTTTTTAAATAACCCGTCTAAATTGTCATTTTCCTTTTTCATATATCTAAATTTTATTCTTTAGAGGTGATGTATGGTATCGCCTTTTATTTATTTGTGTTTGTTTGCACAAACTCGTTTTTAGTGGCGATTTCATATATCCTCTAATTTTTTTCGTAAATTTTCTTTAGCTCTGCTTAATGTTGTTCTGCAATTTGCATAACTAATGTTTAAGATTTCACTAATCTCTTCCTGATCATAACCTTCAATATAAAAGAGTGTCAAAACCATTCGATAATTATCTTTTAAACCTGAAATAGTATCTAAAACCTGTTTCACCTTAAGTGACTCCAAGTCTATATTTTCAGAAAAAACACTATCGTCTTCTTCAATTTTATACAATGTTTTATTCAGGTCATCCATTTGAAAAGCATTATTCTTTTTATAAAAATCAATACTATAATTAATAATGATTTTTTTAAGCCATGCTCCAAAGGCTACTTCCTGTCTATAATCGTTAATTTTTGTAAAAGCCTTCAAGAAACCTTCCTGCATGACGTCTTGTGCAAAATGTTCGTCTTTTACAATTCTGTAAGCCACATTATACATCGCTTTACAGTAACGATTGTAAACTTCAAATTGCGCTTTTTGATTATTTGATTTGCAAAGCGCAATTAATTCTTCGATATTTTGATTGGTTATATTCAAGTAATGGTTGCTAGTTTTTTATAATGACTTGGCTTTTTTTGGTTTGTTACAGTTTTGATTAATTTTTCTAAAAAATATTTTAAGTTTATTTCGATATTGTTTTTTTTATTTTTCTAATTTTTAAGTTTAAGTTATTGAAATATAGTGTGTTGCGAAATTGTCGGTTTTGAAGAATTAGTTTGTTAAAAAAATGCTAAAAAAATCGTTTTTTATGTTAATTTTGGAGCACTAAAAACAAATTTAACCATGAGAAAAATTAAAAGTATTGCTTTATTGGCATTATTGATGTCAAGTTCGTTATTTATTTCTTGTTCGAATGATTCGGATAATGAAAATACTGCAGAAACTTCAACAGGTGATTATTGGCCTACGGCGGTTAATAACCAATGGGTTATGGATCAAAACGGAACAGAAAGTACAATGAAAATTGTTAGTTCAGAAAAAGTAAATGACGACACTTATTTCAAATTCAATCAGTTTTCACTTGCTCAGGATGGAGGATTAGGGAGTGCTACTGCTGCCATCAAAAAAGTTAAAGGAGATTATTTTATTAAAATTGCCGATGTGATATACAATGCAAATGGTATTACAGGTAAAACAAGTGGTTATGAATTCATTTTCTTGAAGGATTATTTAGAAGTAAATAAAACCTGGACAGGAAGTTATACACAAGAAACTTCATTTGATTTCCCGGGAGTTCCTGTAATAAAATTAAATGTTAACTATACAGGTACAATTTTAGAAAAAGGCGCAACAGCAACCGTTAATAGTGTTTCATATAAGGATGTAATTAAATTTAAATTTCTTATGGAAACAAAAATGGAAGGGGAAACAGCAAGTTCTGTAACCGTAGAATATTGGGTTGCCAAAGATGTTGGTCTAATCAAAATGACTTCTGGAAGTACAGTTAGCGAATTAGTTTCTTATTCTTTAAAATAATAGAGAATTCATAATAAAACAAAAACCCGAAATTAATTTCGGGTTTTTTTATATCCGGGATTTTATAAAAGATAAATAAAAGTAAAAAGATAATTTCAAGGCTGACTCTTTTGCATTTGGCACAATGATTGTCTATTTTTATGGTCTATCTTGTAAATGAAACACTTATTAAAGTTTTAACAAAAACTGCTGTATTTAAGGTTAACTTTGCGGTTAGGATTTAACTTTTAATGACAAAACGACTTATATAATATTATGTCAAATCATAAAATACTTACTATTGACAATCTGTCACTTCAGGAATTTGATTCAGAAGCAGAATTAATTCCATTATTAACTCCGGAAGACGAAGAGGAAATGAACAATGAAGAGCTTCCGCTTTCGTTACCAATTTTACCTTTACGTAATACCGTTTTATTTCCGGGTGTCGTTATTCCGATTTCTGCAGGAAGAGACAAATCAATTAAATTAATTAATGATGCAAATGCCGGTGGGAAAATAATTGGCGTTGTTTCTCAAATTAACGAAGAAGACGAAGATCCATCAAAAGATGATATTCATAAAATAGGAACTGTAGCCCGAATTTTACGCGTTTTAAAAATGCCTGACGGAAATGTTACGGTTATTTTACAAGGAAAAAAACGTTTCGAAATTGACCAGGTTGTTTCAGAAGAACCTTATTTAACAGCAACTATTAAAGAAGTTGAAGAAAAACGTCCTGAAGAAAACGATAGTGAATTTACGGCCATTTTAGATTCTGTAAAAGAACTGGCAATTCAAATTATAAAAGAAAGTCCAAACATTCCTTCAGAAGCAACTTTTGCCATTAAAAACATTGAAAGCCAGTCGTTTTTGATCAATTTTGTTTCTTCGAATATGAACTTATCGGTAAAAGAAAAACAAGATTTATTGTCGATAAACGGATTAAAAGAACGTGCACTTGAAACATTACGTTATATGAATGTTGAGCTGCAAAAATTAGAATTGAAGAATGACATTCAGTCAAAAGTTCGTTTTGATTTAGATCAGCAGCAACGTGAGTATTTCCTTCATCAGCAAATGAAAACCATTCAGGAAGAATTGGGAGGCGTTTCGCAAGAGGAAGAAATGGACGAAATGGGATTGAAAGCGAAAACCAAAAAATGGGATGAAAAAACGCAAAAACATTTTGAAAAAGAATTGTCTAAAATGCGTAGAATGAATCCGCAATCGCCGGATTTTGGTATTCAAAGAAATTATCTTGAGTTATTTTTAGAATTGCCTTGGGGCGAATATTCTAAAGATAAATTTGATTTGAAATTTGCTCAGAAAATATTAGATAAAGATCATTTTGGACTTGAAGAAGTGAAGAAAAGAATGATCGAACATTTGGCCGTATTGAAACTCCGTAACGATATGAAATCACCAATTATTTGTTTAACAGGTCCTCCGGGAGTTGGTAAAACTTCTATCGGCCGTTCTGTAGCCGAAGCTTTAGGACGTGAATATGTTCGTATTTCGTTAGGTGGTTTACGTGATGAAGCAGAAATTCGCGGACACAGAAAAACCTATATTGGTGCGATGCCGGGCCGAATTATACAAAGTTTGAAAAAAGCCGGAACATCAAATCCTGTTTTTATTTTAGATGAAATAGATAAATTATCAAGCGGAAATAGCGGCGATCCGTCTTCAGCTTTATTAGAAGTTTTGGATCCGGAACAAAACAATGCTTTTTATGATAATTTCCTTGAAATGGGTTATGATTTATCTAAAGTGATGTTTATTGCCACTTCAAACAATATGTCGGCGATTCAGCCAGCATTGCGTGACAGAATGGAAGTAATTAAAATGTCAGGCTATACAATTGAAGAAAAAGTAGAAATAGCAAAAAGACACTTATTCCCAAAACAATTAGAAGCACACGGATTAACCGCAAAAGATTTGACAATTGGAAAAAAACAATTAGAGAAAATCGTAGAAGGTTACACACGTGAATCTGGTGTACGTAACCTGGAAACAAAAATTGCTCAGGTTATTCGTAATGCTGCAAAAGCAGTTGCGATGGAAGAGGAGTACAACAAAAAGGTTACAGATGAAGATATTGTAACTGTTTTGGGTGTGCCAAGATTAGAGCGTGATAAATATGAAAATAATGATGTTGCAGGAGTTGTTACAGGTCTAGCCTGGACAAGTGTTGGCGGGGATATTTTATTTATAGAATCTTTAATTTCTGAAGGAAAAGGTGCTTTAACAATTACCGGAAACTTAGGAAATGTAATGAAAGAATCTGCAACAATTGCTTTGGAATATATTAAAGCAAATGCTAAAAAATTGGGCTTAGGTGTAGAGTTATTTCAAAAATATAACATCCATTTACACGTTCCCGAAGGTGCAACACCAAAAGACGGACCAAGTGCAGGTATTGCAATGCTAACTTCATTGGTTTCATTACTAACACAAAAGAAAGTAAAGAAAAGTCTTGCCATGACAGGAGAAATTACTCTTCGTGGGAAAGTTTTACCTGTTGGCGGAATCAAAGAAAAAATCTTAGCGGCAAAAAGAGCTGGTATTAAAGAAATCATTTTATGTCACGAAAATAAAAGTGACATTGATGAAATTAAAGCCGAATATTTAGAAGGTCTTAGCTTTCATTATGTGAAAGAAATGAGCGAAGTTCTGGCTTTGGCTCTGACAGATCAAAATGCTAAAAATGCTAAAACATTGAAATAAAAATTTCAATTGTAAATTCCAGCCCGAAAGCTATCGGGATTAAATTCCAAATTCCAAACTTTACTTAAAGATTGGGATTTGGATTTTTTTTGAATTTAATTCAATTGGAATTTGGAATTTTCTTTTGAAAATTTTTTTTAGCATTGATTCAATTGGAATTTCTTTTTCCTCAGTTTTGAATTTGGAATTTAATTGTTGGGATTTTCTCTCAATTGGAATTTGGAATTTTCTTTTTGGAATTTCATATAAAATTATTTTATAAGTTATATAATTTTATCTTTGTCCTTGCGTTATTCCCATATAGGAACGCCAAAAAAAATATGGTAAAACATTTTGTTTTATTTTTTATGATACTGTTTTGTTCGGTTTCTTTCGGGCAAATTGGTGGGCGCTACACCTATGAATTTCTAAATTTAACGACATCACCAAGGCAGGCGGCGTTAGGTGGTAAAACGATCACGATTTATGATGAAGATGTTAATCAGGTCATGTTTAATCCAGCTACTTTAAATGCAGATATGGACAATCATCTGGCTATGAATTATGGGAGTTATTATGGAGAAGCATCTTATGGAACTGCCTCTTATGCTTATACTTATGATCGACATGTGCAAACTTTTCATGCCGGAATAAGCTATATTAACTACGGAACATTTGAAGGTTACGATGAAAATGGACAGGCAACTTCAGACTTTACAGGTAGTGAAGCAGCGTTATCATTAGGTTATGCATACAATATACCATTTACAGATGTTCATGTTGGAGTTAATGCAAAGTTGATAACTTCAACATTAGAAAGTTATAATTCATTTGGAGGTGCGATTGATTTAGGTTTTTTATATATAGTGGAAAGAAATGATTTGAATTTCGCATTGGTAATCCGAAATATTGGAACTCAGTTTACAACATATTCAGGAATACATGAAAAATTGCCACTTGAAATCATTGCAGGATTGTCGCAAGAATTAGAGCATGTACCACTGCGGTGGCATCTTTCTTTAGAAAATTTACAACAATGGAATGTTTCTTTTTCGAATCCCGTGCGTGGTGAAACCAATATCGACGGAACAACAAGTGAAGAGAAAGTTTCTTTTGTAAATAATGCTTTAAGACATGTTGTCATTGGCGCAGAACTTTTTCCACAAAAAGCAGTTAATTTACGTTTAGGGTACAACTTTAGAAGAGGTGAGGAATTGAGAATTAATGATCAGCGTAATTTCTCGGGTATTTCTTTGGGTTTCGGTTTAAGAATGAACCGTTTAAAATTTAATTATTCATATTCACGATACACATTAGCGGGTAATTCAAGTCTTTTTGGACTAATCTTAAACTTTCAATAATTAGGTAATTTATGAAGCTATTTTATTTGATTCTTTTTGTTACTGCAGGTTTTTTTAATACCTCAAAATTAAATTTTAAAAATGAAAACATGACTGATGCCGAAATCGAAAGATTTAATTATCAGTTAAATGAAATAAAAGAAGTGATTAGTACTGATTCGAAGTACAATAAAAAGATCGCTTTTTTAGTAGATATGAGAATAAAGTCAGGTAAAAATCGTTTTTTTGTTTACGATCTTGTGAACAATAAAATTCTTGACCAGGGACTTGTAGCACACGGATCAGGCTCTGAAACTCAGGTTAGGGGGGAATTAAAATTCAGCAATGAACCAAATTCTAACTGTACCGCATTAGGCAGATATTCTGTCGAAAAATGTTACAAAGGAATTTTCGGAAAAGCTTATAGGTTAAACGGATTAGATGAAACAAATAGTAATGCTTTAAAAAGAGCAATAGTTTTGCATCATTATTCTGCAGTTCCTGAGGAAGAACAAGATTATTATATATCCCGCAGCAAAGGCTGCCCAATGGTTAATGAACAGTTTTTTAAAAGAATAGAAAAAATAATTGATAATTCTAAAGCGAAAATAGTTTTAGATATTTACTACTAAAACTTTATTCGCCTGGATAAAATAAACTCACATAAATCTTTTATGATCTAAAAACAGTTTTTTTTGTTTTTGATTATAAAAGTTTTTTTTTGTATTTCTATGAAAAACTTAAACGTGATATTGTTTTTCATTATTATTATGATGTTCCATATAACGAGAAAGATGGCTACATTTGCAACAGTTATGGCTGTCCAATGGTCAATAAAAAATACTTTGAAAGAATAGCCAAAATAATTGATGCATCAGAATCTAATATTTTGATGTGCATTTATTATTGAAGACTCATATAACAATAAAAACTAAAACATAAAACATTGAAAAAGATTACTATTGCTATCGACGGATTTTCATCAACAGGAAAAAGCACTTTGGCAAAACAATTGGCAAAAGAACTTGAATATGTCTATGTAGATACTGGAGCAATGTATCGTGCCGTGGCTTATTTTGCAATGCAGTATGAGTTTATTGGTACTGATTTTTTTGATAAATCAGCTTTAATTGAAGCTTTGCCAAAAATTCAATTAGAGTTTAGATACAATGCTGATTTAGGTTTTGCTGAGATGTATTTAAATGGTGAAAACGTCGAAAAGCCAATTAGAACAATTGAGGTTTCCAGTTTTGTTAGCAAAGTAGCCGAGGTTTCTGAAGTACGTACCAAATTAGTGGAACAACAACAGGAAATGGGAACAAATAAAGCTATCGTAATGGATGGCAGGGATATAGGAACTGTAGTTTTTCCAAATGCAGAACTTAAAATATTTATGACTGCCAGCGCCGAAACACGCGCACAAAGACGTTTTGACGAATTGCAGCAAAAAGGAGACAATGTTTCTTATGAAGATGTTTTAAAAAATGTAGTAGAAAGAGATTATATAGATACACACCGCGAAGATTCTCCTTTAATTATTGCTGATGATGCAATTGAAATAGATAATTCTTACTTAAGCAGAGAAGAACAATTTGCTGCTGTTTTAGAATTAATAAATGACGTTGTTAAAACGGTTTAATTTTTTGTAGATAACATTTTTAATGGTAGTTTTACCGCTTCATTTATTATTTTAAAGACAACTTCATCATATGGGCATTAAAAACAGGTTGATTATAATGAGCTTTCTTCAATTTTTTGTTTGGGGAGCCTGGCTTATAACAATTGGAAATTATTGGTTTGGAACTAAAAATTGGGAAGGAACCCAATTTGGTCTTGTTTTCGGAACCATGGGAATTGCTTCTTTATTTATGCCTACTTTAACCGGAATTATTGCTGACAGATGGGTAAATGCCGAAAAATTATATGGTTTTTTGCATATATCTTATGCTTTAGTTTTATTTGGTATTGCGCAAGTTACAACTCCAGATAATTTTATTTATGTCATGCTTGCAGCAATGTGCTGCTATATGCCAACAATTGCATTGAGTAATTCAATTTCGTATACTTCATTAAAATTAAATAATAAAAACATTGTAAAAGATTTTCCGCCAATTCGCGTTTGGGGAACTATTGGTTTTATTGCCGCAATGTGGATTACTAATTTAAGTGGAAGTAAAGCAACAGAATATCAATTTTATATTGCAGGAATTGGAGCTTTAATTCTTGGAATTTATGCTTTTACATTGCCAAAATGCGAACCGCAAAGATTGACCAAGGAAGATGCTTCATTAACAGAAACGCTAGGTTTAGAGGCTTTTAAGTTATTCGGAAACTATAAAATGGCTTTGTTTTTTGTTTTCTCTATGTTTTTAGGAGGAGCTTTACAATTAACAAATGCTTACGGAGATGTGTTCTTAGATGAGTTTAAACATTTTCCAAAATATGCAGATTCTTTTGTAATACAATATTCAACAATTATTATGTCAATTTCTCAGGTTTCTGAAACCTTGTTTATTTTGGCAATTCCGTTTTTCTTACGACGTTTCGGAATCAAACAAGTAATGCTTATTAGTATGCTTGCCTGGGTTTTACGTTTCGGATTATTTGCTTTTGGAGATCCTGTGACAGGTTTATGGATGATTATTTTGTCATGTATCGTTTACGGAATGGCATTTGACTTCTTTAATATTTCAGGTTCGTTATTCGTAGAAAGCAATACCGATTCTAAAATACGTTCATCAGCACAAGGTTTGTTTATGATGATGACTAATGGAGTAGGAGCTGTTTTAGGAAGTTTAACTTCGGGTTGGGCAATCGATCGTTTCTTTACAAAATCATTTTCAAATACAAGTGAATTAGCTGGGTTTTTACAAACAGATTCTTCAAACTCAAAAATGTTAGAATTTGTAAAAAGTCAGGGGAACTCAATTTCTACAGATGGAGTTTTTGCAAATCCAATTTTAATGAAAGACTGGCATACCATCTGGTTGTCATTTGCAGCTTATGCTTTAGTTATTGCAATTGCTTTTGCTATTTTATTTAAACATAAACATGATCCGAAAGAAATAGAAAATTTGAGTCATTAAGATTATATTATTTTATTAAGAACCCGACAGATTTTAAATTCTGTCGGGTTTCTTCTTTTATTATTTTATCATATATTTAAAAATGCAAAATCAGATAAAAAAATCACTTCCGCCCTTTAAATCTATTACTTCGAAGCCAATTCTTTTTTTAGATGCTTTGCTAGGTGTGTTTGTAATATTATTTTTGCTTTTTTTTCTTGCCGGAGCGATTTATTTTGCAACACATTCTTTTGAAGAAAGCGGATTGGACGAAATTGCCTCTACATTTGCTTTTTTACTATTTCTATTTGGTTTTGTTAGCTTAGCCGGTTTAGCTTTTTATTATAGAAAAACCAGATATACCACTACTATAATCAATGAAAAAGGCATTAGATATGTAAATAAATTTAATGGCAATATCGTAAAAGATTTGCCTTGGGATAGTTTTGCCAAAAAGGAAAGTTTTGAATATTTTTTCGAGGCGCCGAAATATGACATTAATTCCAGAACGCCTCATAAATCGGTTATTGATCAGTTTTCGTGGCCAGTTTTATTAGAAAATAAAGTAGTAATTCATACTGATACTTTCATGGGAAAACATTTTTTTGGTGCATTTTATTCCAATCGTACCGAATTGATTCGGGCATTTTTATTGGGAGTGGTACATTTCAGATCAGATATGACAATTGATCCGGCTATTTTTGCTGCCCATTATATAAATCCTGAAAATTTTGAGATTAATTATCGTCAACGAAGGCAAATTCAATTTTTCGGATTTTTATTTTGTGTGTTGATTTTAGTAATTTTATACTTTGTAGTTAATTGATTTTAATTGTTTTAAAATTTTAAGTCATGATAAGGCAAATATTAGGGGTTATACTTGGGTATGCAATTTTTGTAATTAGCTCTATATTTCTTTTTAGATTTTCGGGAGTTAATCCGCATGGAGATGCTTCGAAGCTATTTATGGTTTTGACATTTGTTTACGGAACTGTTTTTTCGTTTGTAAGCGGATTAGTCGCTCAATTAATTTCAAAGACGAGAAACTTAAAAGTCAATTATGTGCTTTTTATTATAATGGCTGGTTTTGCCGCTTTTTCACTTTTTAAATCGAGTGGTAGTTCCTGGACACAATTGCTGGCAATTTTTGTCTTTGCGCCTGTTTCTGTTTTGGGAGGCTTGTTTTGGATTAAGAGAAATAAGAAATAATCTATTATCTTTGTTCTCGTTCAAGCTTTGATAACGAGTATGTAAACAAAGAATTAATAAATATAAAATACCACAAAAGTTTCTAAATTTAGAAACTTTTGTGGTATTTTTGTTATATGCAATTTGAATGAAATATTTTGAAACAAAATTTTTAGAAGAGGCTGATAAATTTATATCAACACTTGACAGAAAAATGATCACTAAATTATTTTATAATATTGATTTAGCTGAAAAAAACACGACCCAAGGTTGTTTAAAAAATTAAAAGATGAAATTTGGGAATTTAGAGTGAGATTTGGAGGTGTTCAAATAAGATTGTTGGCATTTTGGGATAAAACAGATAATACAGAAACTTTAGTTTTGCTACTCATGGTTTTATCAAAAAAGTTGATAAGATTCCTTTAAATGAAATTCAAAGAGCTAATAAAATAAGAATTCATTATTTTGAAAATAAGTAAAATTAATTATGAAAAAGACAGCAATTAAATCATATTCCCTTTCTGAAATGAAAGATAAATATATTGGAGTAATTGGTGCACCTGAAAGAGATCAATATGAATATGAACTTCGTATGGATATTTTAGGAAGAATGATAAAAACGGCAAGAAAAGAAAGAAAACTTACTCAGGAACAATTAGGAGAATTAATAGGAGTGAAAAAGGCACAAATTTCTAAATTAGAAAGCAGTGCAAATAGTGCTACAATAGATACAATAATAAAAGTTTTTAAAGCCCTGAAAGCTGAAATTAGTTTTAATGTGAAAATTGAAAATCAGAATTTGCAAGTTTCCTAAACCTTTGTCAAAGTTTTAAACTTTGACAAAGATAGTCACGTATAGTAAACCGGACAGGTTTTTAAAACCTGTCCGGTTTGTCAATAACGAAGGGATAGAGTTCTCAAAGACACTGAAATCTCTAATCTAGGTACTATCTTAATTACCTAATTAATTTTAATATTTTTTATCTTTGTTTTAACAGAGAGGAAACTTACTGTGATCATTCACTGGATGTTTACCTTGTGC
>NZ_JAWVWO010000035.1:0-24814 GCF_033657265.1 Flavobacterium sp. MMLR14_040
TACCAATACTTCAGCGGAATCTTTCAATGCAAAAATAAAAGCATTTAGATCTCAATTCAGAGGTGTAAGGAATGTAGAATTTTTCCTTTTCAGGTTAACTAATATTTATGCATAATTTTTGCCTCTCCTCAGATTTACGGCTTGATCCGATTTTGTTCGATTTTATAAATATTGAAAAGCGGTATAAAAGAAAAAACCCTGCAAATCGTTGGATTTGCAGGGTTTACCGCTCTTTTTGGCCTTTTTTGAAAACTTTGAAAATCTTGTTTTTCCTTTGTTTTCGGGCCTTCGCGGAGAAAGAGGGATTCGAACCCCCGGACCTGTTACAGTCAACAGTTTTCAAGACTGCCGCATTCGACCGCTCTGCCATTTCTCCAGTATGTTGCGATCATTTGCTGATTGCGAGTGCAAATATAAGACCCTTTTTCGGTTCTCAAAACTTTTTTTAAGCTTTTTTACTGATTATTTTAAATTAATTTTCAAGTGCTTCATAATCAGTATTTATTTTAAAAACATTTTTACGTTAAATAATGTAATTAATCTAAAATTGGTGTCGGTTTTTTGTTTTCATCAACTGCAACAAACGAAAAAGTTCCTGAAACTACCGTTTCACGAAGCTCCGAATACATCTGTTCCATGAAAATATCAACGTGAATTTTACAGCTTGTTCTTCCAACGCTATCAACTTTTGCCACTAATTCGATTAAAGTTCCGGCCGGAATTGCTTTTTTAAAATCAATTTGACCAGTCGAAATTGTTACAACTTTCTTTCTGCTGAATCTTGTCGCACAAATAAAAGCCACTTCATCCATAAGATGAAGCGCAGTTCCTCCAAATAATGTATCATAATGATTTGTAGTACTCGGAAAAACTGCTTTAAATATATGGGTCTCCGCTTTTGAAATTCTTTCTTCTAAAGTCCCCATATTAGTAGCTTACATATTCAGTGATTTCAAGACCGTATCCAATCATTCCAACACGCTTTGTTTGCTCTGTATTTGATACCAGTCTAATTTTAGAAATATCAATATCATGCAGGATTTGAGCTCCAATTCCGTAATCTTTACTGTCAATTACAATCTTTGGTGCTTTCAATGTTCCATTGGATTGTAAAGCTTTCAATTCAGAAATTCTGTTTAGCAAGTTTACAGCAGACATATCCTGATTAATAAAAATAATGGCACCTTTGCCGTTTTCATTAATCACCTTAAACATATCGTCTAATTGCTGTTCTGCATTATTTGTCAAAGTACCTAGTAAATCATTATTTACCTGTGAAGAGTGAATTCTTGTTAAGATGGGCTCTCCAAGATTCCACGTTCCTTTTGTTAGAGCAATATGAATTTGTTTATTTGTTGTTTGTTCGTAAGCTCTTAATCTAAAAGTTCCAAAACGGGTTTCTATATCAAAATCCTCTTTCTTAACAATTAAACTGTCGTGCTGCATTCTGTAAGCTACAAGATCTTCAATAGAAACTAATTTCAAATTGAATTTTTTAGCCACTTCCACAAGTTCCGGCAAACGAGACATGGTTCCGTCTTCATTTAAAATTTCACAGATTACACCCGCTGATTTAAAACCAGCCAATCTTGCAAAATCAATTGCCGCTTCCGTATGTCCGGTTCTTCTTAAAACACCGCCTTGTTTGGCTACCAAAGGGAAAATATGTCCAGGTCTTGCCAATTCATGTGGTTTTACATTTGCATCTGTCAGGGCCAATACTGTTTTTGCCCTGTCTGCTGCTGAAATTCCTGTTGTTACTCCATGTCCTTTTAAATCTACAGAAACCGTAAAAGCAGTTTCCATATGATCTGTATTATTGGTAACCATTGGTCTTAAATCCAATTCTTTACAACGGCTTTCTGTTAATGGAGCGCAAATTAATCCGCGTCCGTGTGTAGCCATGAAATTGATCATTTCCGGAGTTACTTTTTCGGCTGCAGCCAAAAAATCACCTTCATTTTCACGATCTTCATCATCGACTACAATGATTACTTTACCTTGACGAATATCTTCTATAGCTTCTTCAATGGTATTAAGTTGTATTTTTGTTGACATAATTATTGTTTGTTTTGAGCGGGAGAAAATCGCTCGGAAATTTTTTGAAACAGTTGTGATATTGGAGTTGTAATGGCATCAAAATTAATTAATCCATTGTCGTTTGTGGCACGATATGTTAATAAAACCGCCAATGGCAGTAATATAAAAGAAGACATCCATGAGCCCATAAAAGGAGTCATACCGCCTTCCTGTGAAAGTCTCTTTCCAAAAGTATTAATAAAGTGGAATGTAATAAAGATCAAAACCGCAAATACAATTGGTAAACCAAGTCCGCCCTTACGGATGATAGCGCCCAATGGAGCGCCAATAAAAAACATTAAAAAGCAGGCAAAAGCAATTACAAATTTCTCGTATAATGCGCTTAAATGCTTATTGATATCTCTTTGTTTATCTTTTAAATCTTTTTGAGTCGATTCGATAGAATAGATGTTACTTGTAACAGTACTACTTGCCATTTTTAAAATATCAGACTTTTGTTTGTTGGTATACAGAGATAAAAGATCATTTGGCAATGCTTTTTTCTTTTTGTCTGTTTTTAAAACTTTAGGAGAAGCTTTGATCCCAACACGCTGATTTATATTTTCAGAAAATGAAACTATTTCGTTGTTCAGGTTTTTATTTAAGGAGTCTAAAGTATAGCGTAATTCATTTACATTCAGCATTCCGTTTGTACTGTTTACGCTTGCCTGATTCTCATCAACTTTGTTTAGTTCAGATAAATCAATGTTGATGATTTGTTTTTTAAAATCACTTTTTATAAAAGGAAGTTTAGAACGATCTTCGTATTTTTTTGGAGTTACATCTTGATAATAATAACCGTCATTCAGAACAAGTTTTAAAATACTCGATTTTTCATTACTGATTAATTCACCATCTTTAGCTTTTATAACAGTTTTGTTTTCGCCAAAACTATTTGCTTTTTCATGAATCGTAACCCCGGTTAAAATGTTTCCGTTTTCTCCTGATTTTTTGTTTACCTTAATATTATATGTTCCAACATCGTTAAACTGACCTTCGGCAATAGCCATAGCAGGCTTGGCCTGAGCAATGTTTTTTCTGAAATTGACAAATTTATATTCAGCATAAGGTATTACATTATTAGCGAACCAAAACGCAACAATACTTAATACGAAAATAAAAATGATTAAAACCCGCATTGCTCTTTGCAATGATATTCCCGAAGATTTCATGGCTGCAAACTCATAATTTTCGGCTAAATTTCCGAAAGTCATAATCGACGACAGTAATACCGATAAAGGCAAAACCAACGGAATAATTCGGGGCATTGAGAAAAGAAGGAATTTTATAACCAATATCAAATCAAGGTCCTTACCTGCTAATTCGGAGATAAAGAGCCATACAGTTTGCAGTATGAATATAAAAAAAAGGATTACAAATACCGTAGTAAATGTAATCAGAAATGTTTTTAGTAAGTATTTGTCTAAAATTTTCAACCTTGGCTTAATCTAATTTGTTGATGTAGTATTTTGGATATTTGCTCGCTACAAAGGTAAATTGATTTTTTGATAAAGGCTGATTGGTTTTAAAAGAATTAACGGTTAAAGTTGTTTTTGTCCCATTTTTTCCTGTTTCAATCAAATTGTAGATGTGTTTTGTTTGTACATCAATACCTAAAAGAATCTCTTTTCTTTGATCTTTGGTGTTTGTAGGTGCTAATTTAATATACTGAATTTTTCTTCCTTTTACATTTTGTACAATATCCATATTGTATTTATATCCGGAATTAAAGAAAGTAAGCATTTTTGAAGGCGTAATGGCGCTGTCGTCTTTTTCGTTTACTTTTGAAATAGTAACTTCTTCATCTTCAGGAACAATAGTGTATGTTTTTTGCCCGTCGAATATTTTAGTAACTCCCATGAAATTCAATACATATTGATTTCCTTTCATTATAACATTTCCTTTACTGTCCTGATTGATATTTTCTTTTGCATTGTTCAGAGAATATTTAAAATCAATAGCAATATTGTCGTAACTTTTTATTTTGGCTGTTACCTGGTTCAATAAATCCTTGGCTTTTTTATCCTGAGCCTGAATAGAAGTAAAGCTCAAAAGAAATAAAAGTGCTATTTGTAAGCATTTTTTAGTCCTGTTTTTGATAGAATTGTTGTTGATTTCCTGAATTTTTGCTTTCATGATAGAATTAATTTTGTTCATTGTTAAAAAATTGATCAAGAGCACTTAAATCTAAGATGTTCACACTACGTGCTTTACTGCCTTCAAACGGACCAACAATACCGGCTGCCTCCAGTTGATCGATCAAACGACCTGCTCTGTTGTATCCTAATTTTAATTTTCTTTGCAATAAAGATGCTGAACCTTGTTGTGCGTTGACAATAATTTCAGCGGCTTCTCTAAATAAAGTGTCTCTTTCGGAAATATCTATATCAAGATTAATGCCATTTTCTTCTCCAACAAACTCCGGAAGCAAATATGCTGTGGCATATGCTTTTTGTGAACCAATAAAATCTGTAATTTTTTCAACCTCAGGTGTGTCAATAAAAGCACATTGAACACGGGTTACATCATTTCCATTTGTATATAATAAATCTCCACGACCAATTAACTGATCGGCTCCCTGAGTATCCAAAATAGTTCTTGAGTCAATTTTTGAAGTTACTCTAAACGCAATTCTCGCAGGGAAATTCGCTTTAATCAAACCTGTAATTACGTTTACCGAAGGTCTTTGCGTTGCGATAATCAAGTGAATACCAATAGCACGAGCTAACTGAGCTAAACGCGCAATCGGAATTTCGACTTCTTTTCCTGCCGTCATAATCAAATCGGCAAACTCATCGACAACCAAAACAATGTATGGTAAAAAGCGATGTCCCGCTTCGGGATTTAATTTTCTCGATTTGAATTTTTCGTTGTATTCTTTAATATTACGTACCATTGCATCTTTCAACAATGAGTAGCGATTGTCCATTTCAACACAAAGTGAGTTTAAAGTGTTCACTACTTTTGCATTGTCTGTAATAATCGCATCTCCTGCATCAGGAAGTTTGGCTAAATAATGTCTTTCTATTTTATTGAAAAGCGTAAGTTCTACTTTTTTCGGATCGACTAAAACGAATTTTACTTCTGCCGGATGTTTTTTGTATAAAAGTGAAGTTAAGACCGCATTCAAACCAACAGATTTTCCTTGTCCGGTAGCCCCCGCCATCAATAAGTGAGGCATTTTGGCTAAATCGACAACAAAAGTTTCATTTGAAATAGTTTTTCCCAAAGCAATTGGCAACTCCATTTCAGCTTCCTGAAACTTTGCAGATCCAATAACACTTTTCATAGAAACCATTGTAGGATTCTTGTTTGGAACCTCAATACCAATTGTTCCTTTTCCTGGAATTGGAGCAATAATACGAATTCCTAATGCCGAAAGTGACAAAGCAATATCATCTTCTAAACTTTTGATTTTAGAAATCCTGATTCCTGCTTCCGGTACAATTTCATATAAAGTTACCGATGGACCAACAGTTGCTTTAATCTGTGCAATTTCAATTTTGTAGTTACGAAGTGTATCTACAATCTTGTTTTTATTTTCTTCTAATTCTTCCTGATTAATTGTGATTCCGCCCGTCGAATATTCTTTTAATAAGTCAATGGTTGGGAACTTATAATTTGACAAATCCAAAGTTGGGTCGAATAAACCAAAATCAGCAACCAGACGAGAAGCCAGGTTTTCTTCTATAATATCTTCTTCTTCCGGTTTTTCGATAACCAATTCGTCACTGTGAACCAAAGTTTCTGTTATCGGATTGATATTCATTTGAACCGGTTTCAAAATCGGATTCAAATCAATTTCAGATGAATTATTTATCGTAGGTTTTAAAGCTTCTTTATTGATTTCGAATTGCGTATCTTCTGTTTTCAGATGAATGTTGTCTAATTCAGGATCTTCTTCCTCAATAGCAAATTCTTCTAAATTATAAGTGCTTTCAACTTGAGGTTGCGCATTCAAAGAGCTTAATTCTGTTTTGAATTCTTTTTTAGTTGAATCAAAATACGATTGAATTTTCTCTGGGGATAATTTTATTTTGAAGATTAAATACACTATTAATCCGAAAAGCAAGGCTAATAAAGTTCCTGTTTTTCCGATGTAATCCTGTGAAAATAAGTTTAATTCATAACCAATTGTTCCGCCCAATTCAGGTGCGGAGGTGGCAAAAAATCCAAATAAAATGGAAACAATAATAATAGCAAATAAATCCCAGAACCAAATATTTTTTAGTTTTCTAAGCGATAATTCCAGCGCTAAAAACATCCCGGTCAGGAAAAATAATCGAACCAGTATAAAAGATGCGATTCCAAAACCTCTGTATACAATTAAATCGGCAAGATAAGCGCCAAATTTCCCCAGCCAGTTTTGCACAACTTCAGATCGATCATCAAGCTGGCTAACAGCACTTTGATCTAATTGCCATTGTCCGTTGACATAAAAAGAAATAAATGCAACTAATAATGCAATAGAAAATAATATCAAAAGACAGCCCATAACAAAACGTTGTTGTTTGTTAGGTCTCCAAGATTTTAAACTCTCAGCTTTTGGTTCGGTTTTTTTATTTACAGTATCTTTTTTGGTTGTTTTTGCCATTCTTGCGTTTAGTATTGCTTATATAAATTTGGGTATATAAATAATCAAGCCTATTGCTATTGCTGTCATTGCGGCAAAAAATACCGCTCCTGCAGCAATATCTTTGATAAAACCGATTCTTTTGCTGTAATCAGGATGAATAAAGTCGGCAATTTTTTCTACAGCCGTATTCAATCCCTCAATGCTCATTACTAAACCGATGGCTAATACCTGGAAAAGCCATTCGGTTTGTGAAATATTAAAATAGAACCCGGCAATGGTCATGATAATTCCCAAAGAGAATTGAACCATGATGCTATGCTCTGTTTTTATAAGTTTAACAGCTCCGCTAAAAGCATAAGTCATGCTTTTTAACCGGCCTGTTACAAAAGTATTATCTTTTTCAAATGCCATTATTGGGATATTATAGTGCTGCTAAAGCTGCTTCGTAATTTGGTTCGTTTGCAATTTCAGCAACTTGTTCTGTATGAACAACTTTTCCGTCAGCATCAACCACAATAATTGCTCTTGAGTGTAAACCTGCTAAAGGTCCGTCAACGATTTCTAAACCATTTGTTTTACCAAAAGTACCTTCTTTAAAATCAGATAAGTTTACAACATTCTCTAATCCTTCAGCTCCGCAAAAACGTTTTTGAGCAAATGGCAAATCTCTCGAAATACACAAAACAGTAGTATTCTCTAAATTGCTTGCACTTTCGTTAAATTTTCTAACAGAAGTCGCGCAAGTTCCCGTATCGATACTTGGAAAAATATTTAAAACTAATTTTTTACCAGCAAAATTGCTTAATGAAGCTACTGATAAATCGTTTTGTACTAATTTGAAATCAGCAAGTTGTGAACCCACTTTTGGTAATTCTCCTGATGTATGAACTGGATTTCCTCCTAATGTTATTGAAGCCATGGTGATTTTTTTTAATGAGGTTCAAAAGTAAGGATTAATATTTGAATCTAAAAGTATTTGTTGGGCGTTGTCATCACAATTAAGCTAGTTATAAGATAACGAATAATTTGTGAATTTATGTTATAAATGTTATGATTTGTCTTTTTGGTTTTGTGTTGATATGGAACGCGGATGACGCTGATTCGTTTTACGAAAACGCGGATTTACACGGATTTCTTTTGTCTTTGCGAGGAACGAAGCAATCTCACTTAGTAAATCCTCAAAGTTTGATTTTGTTAGTGTGGTTGCTTCGTTCCTCGCAATGACACGCAGTGTGAAATTGCTTTGCGGAGCTTCTAGTGCGATCCTTCCTGCGTCAGGATGACAAAAAATCCGTTTAAATCCACGTATTTGCAAAGCAAATCTGTGTCATACGCGTATCTATAACAAAGATTGGAGAGATGCTTTGCGTTCCTTCGACTTCGCTCAGGATGACAAATATTGGGCTGAAAACTGTGACCGAGACTGAAAACCAAAAAAAAAGCGTCTCCTTATTCAGAAAACGCTTCTTAAGTCATGTTTTTTTATTTTTCAGGAAAGAGGCCGATTTATTTATCGATTGAACCCAAAACACGTTTCATAAACGCATTCAAAGCTTCTTTTTTGTCAGTGCCCTGAGATACCATTTTGTGTACTTCAAGTGCGCCATACATATTTGAAATCAATTCGCCAATTACATCCAATTCTTCATCTTTTAGAGAAGGAATTTCAGTCATAGCTTCTAAAACTTCAATAGTTTCGATGATATAATCCTGATCGTTTTCTTCGATGAATTGCGTTAATTGCTTTATTACAGGTAATTTCATTTTTCTGGATTTCTTAGATTTTTAGACATTAGACTTCTTAGACTTTCTTTAATTTAGGACAACATCTAAGAAGTCTAAAATCTAAGTTAGTCTAACTAATCTCATTATGCAATTGCGTTTACCAAATCGATTAAAACTTCTTGTTTGTTGGTTTGAGTTTCTCCAACTAATTGTCCGTTTACGAAAGTTGCGAATGTTGGCAAGTTACTCACATTAGCTAATTTTCTTGATTCCGGAGAGTTTTCTGCATCAACCAAAACAAAAGTGATAGCTTCATTTTCTGTCGCTAATTTTTTGAATTTTGGTTTCATAATACGGCAATTTCCACACCATGAAGCTGAATATTGTACTACTACTTTTTCGTTTTTAGCAACTAAATCTGCTAACGTATCTTCGTTTAAGTCGATTAACATGTTTTTTATTTTTTGAGATTCTAAGGTGCTAAGATTCTAAGATTCTGAGTTTTTTGAATCTTTTTTCTTAACAACTGTAATTTTTTGAGATTTTTGAAGAGAGAAGATTTCTAAGTTACTAAGGTTTAAGAGTAAATCTTAGAACCTTAGCAGCTTAGTATCTTAGAACCTTTAAAAGGAATTAGTTTGCGCTCAAATACTCAGCAGTACTAATTCTGTCTGCAGACATAGCTTCTTTACCAGCTTCCCAGTTTGCAGGACAAACTTCTCCTTTTTCCTGGATGTGTGTGTAAGCGTCAACCATTCTTAAGTATTCGTTTACGTTACGTCCTAATGGCATATCGTTAACACTTTCGTGGAAGATTTTTCCAGTTTCGTCAATAAGGTAAGTAGCTCTGTAAGTTACGTTTGAACCTTCGATGATAACTGAATCAGTTTCTTCGCTGTATTCTGTAGTTTCAATATCTAAAATTCCTAAAATGTTAGATAAGTTACGGTTTGTATCAGCAAGGATTGGGTAAGTAACACCTTCGATTCCACCGTTGTTTTTTGGAGTGTTTAACCACGCAAAGTGTACTTCGTTTGTGTCGCATGAAGCTCCGATTACGATAGTATTTCTTTTTTCAAATTCTGGTAATGCAGCTTGAAAGGCGTGTAATTCAGTTGGACATACAAAAGTGAAATCTTTTGGGTACCAAAACAATAATACTTTTTTGTTGTTGTTTACTGCTTCTTCAAAAATGTTGATTTTTAAGTTATCACCCATTTCTGAGATAGCATCTACTGCAATACTTGGGAATTTTTTTCCTACTAAAGACATATTTTTCGTTTTAATGTTAAATATTTATTTGGTGCAAAAGTAGGGTATAAGTAAAGGTATTTACAATAAGATGTAATTATTAATATTTATTAAGTGATAACTTTTAGTTATGATTGTAATTCAGTAAGTTGTAAGTTATTGAATGTCAATATTTACGGGAATGTTTCCTGAGTAGTTTTTATTTTCAAGAAGATAAATTCCTGCGATTTTTTGAAACTCTTCAAAATCCTGATACGCCTCAATTAACCCTGAAGCCTTAGAAAGATTCGGAATTAAAGGCAAAACATACGGATTTCCAAAAACGTAAACAACACATTTTTTGGTTTGAAGCAATTCTGAAAGTAAAGCAAAAACTTCATCCTGAACTTCAAAATTATTCAAAGGTTTTGCTTTCGGAACAAATAACGGAATAAGAATCGTTTCGAAATTTCCCAATTCTTTTTTGATTAATGAAATATCCGAAACTTCCAGATTTTCGAAAGCAAATTCAGGCGAAGGTAATTTTGAATTTAAGGTTTTGAAAAAAGTATTCTCAACATTTTTGTACAAACTCAATTTCGCTAGTTTATTGTTTTTTTGAGATTCGAAAAGTAATTCAGAAACGGAATTATCGATAACTTTTGTAATGCAGTTTTTAGCAATTTCAAGATTTAATTGGGATGCTTTTTCGAAATTTAATTCGCCGGTTGCGGTAAAAGAATTATTTAAAAGTCCGACTTTTTCTTTCGCATTCCTAATTCTGTTGAAACTTTCTTCGATTCTATCCGGCGAAGCATTTTTAAGAATGGCTTCGATTCCTTCGGGAACATTTTCGGCGAAACATAAAATATCATTTCCAGCGTTGAAGGCTTCCCATTCGAGTTCGCCTTTTGTTTCGTATAGTTTCGAAACGCTGTGCATGTTTAGCGCATCAGAAATTACCAAACCATTATAACCCAATTTCTCACGTAAAAGCGTTTCAATTATAGGTTTTGATAAAGTGGCCGATGTGTTTTTTCCGTCATTTAAACTTGGAACCGCCAAATGTCCAATCATAATCGAGTCGACATTATTTTCAATTCCTTTAATGAACGGATATAGTTCGTTTTCTAATAATTCTTCGAGAGTTTCATTTAAAACCGGCAGTCCTAAATGCGAATCAACATTGGTATTTCCGTGTCCGGGAAAATGTTTCAGACAGCCTAAAATGCCAACTTCCGACATTCCTTTTAAATATTCAACAGCAAAATCAGCGACTTTCTGTTTGTTTTCACCAAAAGAACGATACCCAATAACTGGATTGTTCGGGTTATTGTTGATGTCTGCCAAAGGCGATAAATTATAATGAATTCCGGCGGCTTTTAAGTCCAGACCAATTTGTTTTCCAACTTCGTAAACCAAATCAGCCTTAGTTGCAGGCAAAGCGCCAAGCGTAATTGCGTACGGATATTGAGGTGTTTTTTCGATGCGCATTGCCAAACCCCATTCGGCATCAATGCTGATTAAAAGTGGAGTAGAAGCGGCTTTTTGGTAACGAACAATCAAGTCTTTTATTTTTTGATAACTGTCATCATTAAAAACAACTTTTTTCTTGCTTTCATAATTCGTTGCAGCACTCGCGCGACTGTGAAAAAAAGTCAATCCGCCAATGTTGTGTTCTTTGATCAAACGCTCGGTTTCCTGAATATTTTCTTCGGTATCGTTTATAAAAACAGCAGGAAAAAAGAATTGTCCCACTTTTTGTTTTAATGCTTCGGCTGTCATTTTCATTATTATAAAGTCTTTTTCATGCAAACACTATTCTCCACGTTTTCATAAGGAGGATAATTCGGAATTATACTGTAACCTGATTTTTGGTATAAAGCAATCGCTTCGGGTTGTTTTTTTCCGGTTTCTAAAACCGTGTACGGATACTTAACTTCTGCAGCCCAGCGCTCTAATTCAGCTAAAACCTGAGAGGCAATTCCTTTTTTTCGATGATCCGGATGTACATACATGCGTTTTATTTCTACCGAATCACTTTCTTTTTCTCTAAAAGCACCACATCCTACGGCAATATCATTTTCATAAAAAACAACGACATGCTTTATTTTATCAATTTTATTAAACTGATTATAAAAGCCGTGATCTTCTCCGTCTCTAATCGCTAAATCTTTGTCTAATAAAGCAACAAGATTTATAAAATCAAGATCATCAGAATTTGTTCTTTTTAAGGTAATCATCATCAAATAAAAAAAGTTTAGTAATTATTTCAAAGCAAGTTCAATCATTTTTACCATTAAGATATTAAGTTCATAAAGCTTGACTTAAATAACTTAATATCTTAATGGTAAAAAGAAAATTAAGCTCAATTTAAAAAAAACTCTATGTTCACTAAACAGTCAAGGATGTTATTTTGATATACTATTTCAGTTTGGCTTTCTTTTGTTTAGCCAATTGTTTCTTTGTTTCAATTGCTTTTTCTAATCGGTTTTTAAAACGAAAAAGTTTTGGCAAACCTTCCAAACGGTCTTCAAGAGTGATTTCTTCAAAAACAACAATTGCTTTTTCTAAAACGCGAATTTCGTTGTCGATATCATTTTGGTTTTTGTAGATCGTAGCCAATCGATCATAAGGATGATTTCCCTTAAAGCTCTCCGCGACATTTTCTTCATATACTTCAATTGCTTTTTCAAAATTTCCTTCCTTCTCGAACTCAGCGCCTTTCAGGTTGCGTTCGTTTTGCAAATTTTCATTGATTTCCATATTTCAGATGTTTGATTTGGGGTTAAACTTCTTCTGATTTTTTCCCAAAATCTTTCGGGAAAATTAAAAAACGGGACAAAATCAATCCCGGAATTGTAGCCAGCAACACCCAGATAAAAAAGTGCTGATAGCCTAAATATTGTTGTATATAACCGCTTAACATTCCCGGCAACATCATTCCTAAAGCCATGAATCCGGTTGCAAGTGCATAATGTGCTGTTTTTGATTCTCCTTCGGCAACATGTATCAGGAACATCATGAAACCGGTAAAACCAAACCCGTAGCCAAATTGTTCTAAAATTACAACGGCATAAATATAATGAATGGAAGCAGGATGAAAATAAGCCAGTAAAATAAATCCGATAATAGGAATATGCATTGCCAAAAACATAGGAAACATCCATTTGGTAAGTCCTTGTTTTGAAATCGCGATTCCGCCCAAAATTCCGCCCAGCGTTAAAGCACCAACACCAAAAGTTCCGTAAATTATTCCAACAGCTTCTGTGTCTAAAGCCATTCCGCCAAGATCTTTGGTATCTAGTAAAAATGGACTTAACATTTTAAGTAACTGTGATTCTCCTAAACGAAATAAAAGAATAAATGCTAAAACGATTCCGATTTGCTTTTTCTTAAAGAAACTCACAAAGATAGTGGCGAAGTTTTGATGGTGATCTTTATTATTTTCAACTGAATTGATTTCATTTCTAGGGGTAAAAACAAAATTGTAAACTGTAATAACCGTCATTAGTAAACCAACGGCAATCATGGTATACGACCACGCTTTTGTATTATCTCCGTATTTATGTTCTAAATATCCGGCAAACAAAACGATTAATCCGTTTCCGGCTAAAAGTGAAAGTCGGTAAAAAGTACTTCTGATTCCCAGGAAAAAAGATTGTTGTTCTTTGGGTAAAACCAATAAATAAAAACCGTCGCTGGCAATATCATTAGAAGCTGATGCAAAAGCCGCAACCCAGAATATCGCCAATGTCATGATGAAAAATCCATTGGATGGGACCGTAAAACCGACTAATAAAAATGCAATCGAAATAAGCAGTTGCATCGATAAAAACCATTTTCTTTTGGTTCCGTTCAATTCAATAAACGGGCTCCAAAGTGGTTTTATAACCCACGGAAGATATAATAAACTGGTATAAACCCCAATGTCTTCATTAGAGATTCCGAGATTTTTGTACATGATAACCGAAACGGAAATGATGACGGCGTAAGGCAATCCAGACGCAAAATTTAAAAGCGGAATCCAAAACCACGGAGATTTATCTGTTTTCATTCGGTTGTGCAGGTGTATAAATTTTAAATGTCTTTTTTGTGTCGATAGTAGTTGGGGTACTTTCGTTCGCAAAATAATCAATAAAAGTTACAGCGCAAGCTTTATACTGATTCATTTTTTCTGCAGGAATAGAAAATGAGATCGTACCGTCGATTTCACGAACCATAATCTTGTCTATTATTTGCGTAGCATCGTTTGTATTGATTCTCGAAATATGATCTGCACCGTAAATTACCATATAACGAACTTTCGTATTTAACGGCGATTTGATGTTGAAATAATATTTAAGACTGTCTTTTGAAAATTCATTAACCGTTGGAATATCAATTACAATTCGCTTTAAATTAGGAACTGCCGGCGGAAGCGCAGGATATTTATATTGATTTTCTTCTAAAAGTCGAACGACATCAAAGTTTTTAGTCATGAACCATTTGGAACTGAAATAAGCGCTTCCGCCCACTTTTTTGAAACTTCTGGCGTAATCGATCTGCGTTGGAATTTCGCTTACATAATTCCAGCTTTTGTCACCGTCGCCTCTAATTTTATATGAAGCGTGACCAATATAAAGAGCCGTATTATTCGAATTTTCAGACCACCATTTTACTAGTTTTGAGTAAGAAGCGCGTGGATTATTCATGCTCCAGTACAATTGCGGCATAATATAATCGATCCATTTTTGATCCATCCATAATATTGGATCAGCGTATAAATCGTCGTAATTGGAAGTCGATTGTGTCTCTGAACCTTTTGGATCCATCGATTTGTTTCGCCAAACCCCAAACGGACTAATTCCGAATTGAACCCAGGGTTTACTCGCTTTTATAGTCGTAGAAATCGTGTGCACAAAATTGCTCACATTCGCACGACGCCAATCAGCAAGGGTTAAACCTGAACCGTATTTTTTGAAAGAAGCATTATCGTTAAAAACTTTTCCGGGAACGGCGTATGGGTAAAAATAATCATCAAAATGAATCGCGTCGATATCGTATTTATCAACCACTTCTTTTACCACTTTCGTTAAATGCGTCTGAACTTCAGGCAATGCCGGATCGTAATATAATTTTCCGCCATATTCGATCATCCATTCCGGATGTTTGAAAATGTCGTGTGTTGGACTCAAAAGACCTTTGTTCATGTCGAAAGTCGCGCGATACGGATTCATCCACGCATGAAATTCAAAACCTCTCGAATGCGCCTGCTCAATCATCCATGCCAAAGCATCGTAATACGGAGCCGGAGCCTGACCTTCTTTCCCCGTTAAAAAACGCGACCAGGGCGCCAGTTCTGATGGATAAAAAGCATCACCAACACTACGAATCTGAACGATTACAGCGTTGTAATTTAGTTTTTTATAAGCATCTAAAATCTCAATAAAATCAGCTTTTTCTTTTTCGACGTTGTCGGCAGCGGTTTTTGGCCAGTCGATGTTGACAACTGTTGCAATCCAGACACCTCTAAATTCATTTTTGGGATGCGTCACTTTTTCCTGCGAAACGGCGTTCCATCCAAAGGTTAATAAAAATAGGAGAGAGTATATTAGGTGCTGATTTTTATGCATTTCAATCTTTTTTAAACAGAAATCAAAAATAGTTTTTTTAGCGGACTATAATAAATAATTAAGAAATTATAATTTGTATGCTATTTGTTTGATTTTCATGTGTTTGTTTTTGAATAAATTTACGATAAATATTAATAATGTTTTGTGGGTGTGTATTTTTGCTACAAAGGAGCTAAGACTCAAAGTTTTTTTTGCCACAAATTTCACGAATTAGCTCGAATTTTTTTTGCCACTAGGCGCTAGGACACAAAGTTTTTTTACCACAAATTACACAAATTAGCGCAAATTTTTGATTTTGTTTTTTTTAAATCTGCTAAATCTGCCAGATCTGCGTGAGAAAATTTCAGCATCAGGGTAAGATTAAAAAACTTTGTGCCTTAGCGCCTTCGTGGCAAATCCACTTAATCTGGAAACGAAATTTTGCCCATTGTAACTGAGGGAATTCCTTTTTTTGTTCCGAAATTAAAATCGCCGCCGGCAACCGTTTCATTCGCTAAAAGGGCAAATAAAACCGCTTCTTTGGCATCGCTTAAAATGCCTAAATCGTCGCTTTTGTAAAATTCGCAAGGCAATAATTCTTTCAGCCATTTTACCAATAACGGATTGTTTGCCCCGCCGCCCGACATATAAACTTTGAAATTTTCAAGTTCATACGAAGTGTTTTTTGCTGCAAACACGATCGCTTCGGCAATTGTTTCTGCGCTAAGCCTCGTTAAAGTGGCAAGCAAATCTGGTGCCGAAATATTTTGAAGATTTGTTTTTTCTAAAGCCGATTCAACAAAATTTTTATTGAATAATTCCTGACCAATTGTTTTTGGGAAACTTTTGGTGAAGAACGAATTGCTTTTTAATTCCGTTAAAAGTGCTTGATTTACCGTTCCGGTTTGGGCGATTTCGGCGTCTTTATCGTAGCTTTTTTCGGGGAAATAATGTTTGGTGAAAATGTCAATTAAGGTATTTGCGGTTCCGGTATCGGTTACAAAGACTTCCTCTGCGTTTTGTGAAGCGGGCAAATAGGTAAAATTGGCAATACCGCCCATGTTGAGCATAATGCGGTTTTCGCCTTTTTGGCTAAACAATAAATAATCGCCATAAACGGCCAAAGGAGCACCTTCGCCACCCGCAGCAACATGTTTTTGCCTGAAATCAGACAAAGTAATAATTCCGGTTTTTACCGCAATATGATCGCCGTCGCCAATTTGGAGAGTTGCGTTTGGAAATTTTTCCTGCTGATGCAAAAACTTCGGAGCGTGCAAAACCGTTTGTCCGTGCGAGGCAATTAAGTCGACTTCGCGCGATGGAATATTCCATTTTTCGAGACAATCGTTGACCAAACCGGCATGCAAAATCCCAATCCATTCGTTTAATAAAGCCAAATGCTGAAAATCGATGGTTTTTTGTGCAAATACTTTACGGATTTCGGTTTTGATTTCTTCGGAATAATTGATGGTTTCGAATTCCAGAATTTTGACAACCGTATTTTCGCCCGCACCAGAAATGGCACAAAGCGCAATATCAAGTCCGTCGAGCGAAGTTCCGGACATTAAACCTATAATTTTTCGGGTCTCTTTTTGAGCGATTTCGTAAAGAGAGCGTATATTTTTATTCATTAAAATGAAGTTTTAGTAGAGCAGTTTATTTGATAACGCTAAAATCAGATTTATTTGCATATAAATATAATGAAAAAGGAATTTTTTATTTCTAAAAATCCGTAATTCGGAAAAAAGGACTCAATTCTAAAAAGGTGAAAAATCAAAAAAAGTTTCACAATTAATTGGTTAAGTTTGTTCCGAATTCCTCAAAATTGTTTTGTTGAATTTGAATCATCAATCAAACATTTAATCTTAAAAAAACTATGAAAACATTTTTTTATTCTGTTGCCGTATTCATGCTCACTTTTTGCATGCAGGCACAGGAAAACAGTCCGTTTACAACCGGATTTGAAGAAACTATCTCTTCAAAAATATTAGGACAGCAGCGCAAAGTCTGGATCCATATTCCCAATAGTAACGGAGGAAATAAAATTAAAGACAGAGAAAATTATCCCGTAATTTATTTGTTAGACGGAAGCGAAAATTTCAATACCGTTGTGAGTATTACAGAACACATGGCAGAATCGAATCTTTGCCCACCGATGATTGTGGTTGGAATCCTGCACCCAAACCGATTGGTTGATTTAACAACCGGAACCGATAAAGAATTGCCGGATGTTGTGGGTGGCGGCGAGAAATTTATGTCGTATGTCGAGAAAGAATTGATTCCGTATATCGATGCCAATTATCCAACAACTTCGTATAAAACTTTTATAGGTCATTCGCTTGGAGGTTTGACGGTTATGAATACTTTTTTGCATAATCCGAAATTGTTTAATTCGTATGTTTCTCTTGATGCGTCGTTGTGGTGGGACAATCAGAAAGTGGTAAAAGAGGCCAAAACGATTTTACCGACTCAAAATTATAAAGGAAAAACATTGTATATGGCAATGGCAAACCGTTTAGAAAAAGGCGTAGATACGGTAAGCGTTCAAAAAGATACAAGCGGAACTACGGGACTTATTCGCAGTAATTTAGCGTTTATTAAAGAGCAGTCTAAAAACAAAAAGAACCAATTGCGTTTTAAATACAAATTTTATGAAGATGACAATCATCCTTCGGTTCGTTTGATTGGAGAATACGACGCGCTTCGTTTTATTTTTGAATTCTATAAACTTAAAATTTACGACAGCGAATTAAAAAATCCTGATTTTAAATTAGATTCTTTATTGGTAGCGCATTACAAAAATGTTTCTGAAAACATGGGTTATATCGTAAAACCAGGCGAAAACCAAATTAACAATTTAGGTTACCAAATGATGGGCGCCAAACAATTAACAAAAGCCGAAACCTTATTTAAACTCAACACCACCAATTATCCTGAAAGTGCCAATTGTTATGATTCTCTCGGCGATTTATATCTTGAAAAAGGCGATAAAGCAAAAGCGATTGAAACTTTCAAAAAAGCTTTAACGCTACAAGCAATTCCGGAAACAAAAGAGAAATTGGAGAAGTTGTTGAAGGAGAAGAAATAGATTTTTATTGAATATATAGTGGAAAAGCTCGACCGTTTTGGTTGGGCTTTTTTTGTGGACAAAATCAGGTATTTGTACTTGGTTGTTTAGAATGGTTAATTAATACTTTTGGAGGTATGTTATTAAAAAATCATATATTACGGTTTTCCGTAAAGGATTATTATATTTTAAAATGATATTTGTTTAAGTACTAGAAACAAAATGTTATAACAACTTAATTTAAAGTATTTTCTATGAAGTTTTTAACTAAAAGGGTGGAAAATCTTTTTTTTAAATTTTCTCTTGTGTTGGAAAAGGGAAAATGGAGTCATATTCCTTTGCATCTCAATTATGAAGACGGCAAATACCGTCAAAATGAAATAAAAAATATTATTAATGATACCTTACCTCATTTTGCTTTAACTCCATCAGAGTTTGCTGAATATTCAGCATCCGGAGATGATGGCGAAAAATACAGAAGATCTTGGTCAAGAATATCTAAAAGAGATAAAAGTAGTAAAGGAGATTATGGGGAACTGTTACTTTTCCTCATTCTAAAAGTTTTTTTTAAATCAGATAAATTGGTTACTAAAGTAAAATTAAAGACAGGTAACCAAGAAGTTTACGGATATGATTGTGCTCATTTTACAATTGAAAATAATGAACCTATTTTGTGGCTTGGTGAATCAAAATTTTATGATAATTTTTCAGGTGCAATAGCTAATGCATTTGAATCGCTCGAGAGTCATTGTTGCACAGAATTTACTAAAAATGAATTTTCCTTTTTAGAACCTCATATTGAAATTAATAAAGATTATCAATATTCTGATATAATTCGGGAAAAATTAAGTTCTATGGAAACATTTGATAATATTAAAATTAAAGTTCCTGTGTTCATTACTTATGATTGTAAAAAAATAAAAAATCATCAAGATGCTACAACCCAAGAGTTTTTGGAAGACTTTCAAGAAGAGTTTTTTAATAAATCTGTTTCAATAGAAAAAAAATCACTTGATTTAAAATCAAATTTTGAACTTCTATTTATATTGTTACCTCTTGAATCTGTCAAAGATCTAAAAGAACAAATTGATAAACTAGAACAATCCAATAGATAGATGTATTATTACTATTATACAGAATACGATTATATATTTAATCTTCTTGAAAAACTTAAGAAGGAAAAAAAGCTTAGTTATCAAGAATTTAAAGAAATTTTAGAAGGGACTTACTTTATTTTGCAAAAAGATATTGATAATGAAGATTGGTATAATTTATCGCTTTCCGTGATTTGTCATGTTTCGGAATATCTTCCAGATGATATTTTATTAAACGAAATTTTATTAGAATGTATTTCAGCATCTCGTGTTTTCCTATACAGAGAAATGTTAAACAATAAATCAATCCAAATTAAAAATTGTGAACCTACATTATTAGAGGAATTTGCAAAAAACTTTTACACTCTTGATTCTGGTACAGTATTAACAAAGATCAAAAAAATCTTATAAATGTCTTTCAAAAGTATAAAAGAATAGTGGTAAGTGCTCCAACATCCTTTGGGAAGTCTAGAATCATAAGTGAAATAATAACCCATAACAATTATTCTAATATTGCAATAATTTTGCCCACCATTGCCTTATTAAGTGAAACATTCATTCGTTTTAGAAAAGATTATTTAATATTTGAAAAGTACAATATTGTTAATAGTGTAAAACAGCCTTTAAAAGAGAAAAACAATATTTTAATATTTACTCCTGAAAAAATGGATTTATTTATTGATGAAAATCCAAAATTTCAGTTTGATTTTTTCGTAATGGATGAAATATATAAAATTCAAGATGATGGAGATCGAAGTAAAATTTTTACCAATACATTATATAGGCTATCAAAAACGAAAGCTGATTTTTATTTAATAGGTCCTTATTTTGACAAGTTTAGTGAAGAGTTTCTAAAGAGAACTAAAGCTCAATTTTTTAAATATACAGCTGAAATAGTTCAAAAAGATCGGATAGATTTAAGTACCTATAACACTAAAGAAAAAGTTGTTATAGGTAATTCGGAAATTAAAAACGGAGCAGTTGACACAAATTTGAAAAACATTTTAAAATCAAGTAAAGATCAAACCTTAATTTATGTTGGGAACAAACGTTCTGTTGAATCTAAAGCTAAGTTAATTGCTAATAATTTAAATGAACTTGAAGATAAAAGTGGATTGATAGATTATTTAGAAACTACATTTTCAAAAGACTGGTCATTAGTTAGTTGCTTAAAAAAAGGTGTAGCATATCATCATGCAGGAATTCCAAAATTCGTTCAAATTGAAATCGTTGATTCATTTAATGAAGGAGATATTCAAGCTATTGTTTGTAGTCCTACTTTAATTGAAGGAGTTAATACAACTGCTAAGCAGGTAATTATTTATGACGATTCAAAAGGACAAGCTTTATTGACAGATTTTGATGTGAAAAATATAAATGGTCGAGCAGGTAGATTTTTGCATCACTTTATCGGAAGGACAATTTCACTAATTAAATTACCTATAAGTAAAGAAGAAAAAATAATTGAATTTTCTTTTTATGATAAAGAATTACAAAATGATGAATTAATCCAAATAAATAAAGAAGATCTAAGAGATATAAATCTTGAAAAAAGAGACCAACTCGAAATTTATTTAAACCAACAACAAGTTCCATTAGATTTAATAAAAAAAAATAAATTTATTCCAGTTGAAAATCAAATTACATTAATTAATTTTTTTCGATCAAATCTATTTTTTTACGAAGATTTTCAATTTCAAATGCAGCCTAAAAAAGCTCAGTATGAATCAATTTTAAAATTGATTCATGAATATCTTTTTGTATCTAAATATAAAGATGATAGAAGCATACCTATTTGGGATTTAATATATCATTCAAGTGGATATATTTATTTTGATCTAAGTCTAAAACAGTTAATTGATCAACAAAATAGAGTTACTATTGATGCTAAAATTAGAGTTGCTTTGACATTATTAACGAATTATTTCGAGTTTGCTTTGCCAAAATACTTAACCGTTTTTCAAAATTTATTTAATTTTGTTTGTGAGGATTTAAACCAACCGTTAAAAAAAATAAATTTAGAATTGATAATAATCAAATTAGAATATGGAGTAACTGAGCCTCATGAAATAGCACTAAAAGAAGCTGGTTTACCAAATATCATTATAAAAAACATAAGTGAAAATTTTAAAGGATGTAATGATTTAAATGAAATTAGAGAGAAGTTTGAAAAAAATCCGTTGCTAATTAAAAATTTGCATCCTTATGAGCAAATTATATTTTCTAAACATATTTAATAATTACTCCCGCTGTTTAAAGTATTCTAAAAACCAAAAGATATTATTAAAACTTGTGCGCTGTGCGAAGTCTCCCGACTTCGTACCCGTTCCAATAATCTCTAGATATTTCTTTTATATTTGTTTAAATATCGTTGTCGCTACGAAGTCGGGAGACTTCGCAGAGCGCGGAAAATCGAAACATATTTTGTGGAGTTCAATTGATAGATATTTAAAAAAAAATCATGATGTAATTAATTTTTTTAATCGCGTTTATTAAACTTAATTTATAATTCACAAAGCAAAGTAACAGGATATTTTTGTTCTCTAAAAATTTCCATATGCCTATCAAGATCGATAAATATGTATTCAAATCTATCGAAAGAAGATTCATAGCCGTAACCACCATCTTTTTTAAAACTTTCTTTGATTTTTAGTTTACCTACAACTTCAAATTTATCTTTGAACGAAATAATATCTCTGTGTGTTACCAATTTATAAGGAAGTCCAAAGATGAAATGGCTTTGTTTTACGTATTCCCAAATTTCATCAACATTGGGTTGCATTTGTAAAATTGTTTCGACATCATAACTACACGGGATTCTGCGTCCGGAAATAAAACACGATTTCAGATCTTCAACAGTTGGTTTGTTTTTGCCTTTGTAAGTAGTAGCAACTAAATCGTAAGTACATTGTCCTCTTTGCTGAGTTATTTTTGCGCAAACGACAGCATAATAGTTTTTGTCTGAAAGTTGAAACGTTAATAAATCGTCTGGCTGAAAATAAAAATTTTTAACTAGTTTGTACTTTTTTCGTTTTCTGACTTTCAAATTTGGTTGACTGATTTTCTTCAAAAGTTTGTCCAGTTCTTTTTGTCTTTTTTTACCTTCGTTTGCATCACACTCTTCAGTCCATACTTTAACTCCGGCTTTTAATTCAATAACTCTTTTTACTTCTTCAAGAATAGAATCGGTCATTTCTCCAATTTCCCAGAAAGCAAGTGCATATGAAGTAATAAATATTTCGTGGTAAAAATCGGTATCAGTTCCATAATCTTGTTTAACAAAAGGAATTTCTTTTTTGATGATTTCGATAGTTGCATCACTGTCGTACAAGTCCATTATCTGCTCATAAGTATCTCTCGCTAAATCGCCATCAATTATTTTTGTTCCGTCTGTTGCCATTGTTTATTGAAAAATATTTAAAAGAATTTTAGGCTAAATATAAATAGTTATTTTTACAAAACTATGATCGAAGAAATTTTAACTAACTACATCAATTTTATAAGACATTTTGAAACTTTATTAAAAAATAAATACAAACAAGATATAAATCCATGTTCGTTTTCACATACCTATTTTGAAAGAAAAGGTACTATTGAAGGAATTGAATATTGGTTTCATGGAAGCGGTTGTACGGCTGAAAAAGATGGAGTTATTTATGCTTATGACATTGGAGGAAATGAAATTAAGTTTTCGCAATGGAAATTTTCAGAGTTTATAAGAACGCATCCTGAATATCAAAAATTAAATTGTAGTAATGAGTTTGTTGAATATGAATTGTATCAACTTATCAATAAAGGAATATTGGCATGGAATATAATTGAGGGAATCGACGGAACTTCTTTTGGCTGTGTTTTTAAGGAATATAGAGTTCTTCAGGAGCCATCTTTTCTTATTGATTGATTTTTCAACAAATCTTCTTATAAAACCGAATGCCCTAGGTACTATCTTAATTACCTAATTAATTTTAATATTTTTTATCTTTGTTTTAACAGAGAGGAAACTTACTGTGATCATTCACTGGATGTTTACCTTGTGCAGCCTCAATTTTATTGGGGCTGTTTTTTACGCCTTTTTCAAAGGCAAACAGAGAGAAAGACTTCTGCTCCTTTTCTTGGATGCTTTTTATGTAATTTGGTTCAAAGCGTTCATTTTTCTTCCACATATAATAAATCATTGTCAGCAATTTCTTTTGGACGGCAACATAGCTTTTCATTTTGATTCCGTGCTTATTATAAGTTCGTTCAAATAATTCCTTAAATGGTTTTACTTCGCATTTTATAACAACAAGTGATGGCATGTGCATTGCTCTTCTAATTCTGGAATTACCTTTTTTTGATATTTTGGTTTTTCCAACCCTGGTTCCTGATTGTGCTTCTATAACATCATAACCTGCGTAAGAAACCAATTGTTTGTAGTTGTTGAAGAGTTCGAAACCATTAGTTTCGGCTAAAATTGTTGCTAAAGTTAAAATCCCAATGCCTTTTATTTCTAAAATATTAGCAACACGTTCAGCTATTTTTGCATCTGATTTTATGTGGTTGTTGATTACTTTTTCCAATTCTTTCAGTTGTTTGTCAAATAAAATTATGGTTTCTTTTAATTGATTTGTTACTGGATCGACTTGATGCATGGCAAAACTTAATGCATCGAATTGATTTTTTAAAACCGTTTTTAATTCGGTAACATTTTGATGTTGTCTGGTATATAGTCGTAATTCATAAAAAAATGTTCCCATAGGCTGCCAGGTATCCAAACATTGCTCGGCTCCCATCTGGGATAATCCTTTGGCATCGATACTGTCATTTTTTGATTTTAATCCAACTGCTTCCAAATACTTTTTGGCCTTATTGGGTAAAATAATAGAAACCGAAAATCCTTTTTCAAATAAATAATAAGCGCAATTTTCATGATAAATCCCTGTAGCTTCCATGCATACAACAACTGGAATATTTTCCCTTACGTGTTTTAACACCCAATCTTGTAAAGTTTTAAATCCTTTGTTATTATTGGAAATTACAGTACTTGATTTTACAATTACTTTTTGTTTTTCATCAATACAACTCATACAAGCATTGATCTTTTTGCTTGAAACGTCTAGTCCCACAGAATACTTTAAATTCATAATTCCATATTTTAGAATAATAAACAAAAAATTACACTGGTCTTTGCTCATTTTTTATACAGCATCTTTATCTAAAATAAAGTGCTTAAGTACTATTGTGACTTAAAATGTAATTAAAACTAAGAGGATTTACCTAGTGTTTACAATATCATCAATGATGTATTTCGCCCCGATAGAATTTTGCAACTTAGTTCTGTTTATCAATAGTTTATATTCAAAGATAAGATTTTGATATAATAATGTAAAGATATGAGCCCTGATGGGAGGGAAAATCCTTTTGTGCCGGGGTTCGGCACAAAAGATTTGGAAGGACAGCAGGAATAGCT
>NZ_JAWVWO010000036.1:0-19645 GCF_033657265.1 Flavobacterium sp. MMLR14_040
CACGTCCCTGGATTACATAATTGTTTCCGTTGTCAACACTATAGAAATCAACATACGGATTGGCATTGAAACTCACCCCGTCGTATCTGTCTTCGTATTCATTGGTTGCCCCTTGCACGTAACCTACCAGCATTTGCTTGAATACTCCCTGTGTATTGGTCATGTTCAGCCATACGCGATGTGCCTGGGCAGTTTCTTTTGATGCAGATTTGAAAAACTGCGTGTTATCTGCAGCTCCAAGTCTCATGTCATTGTTAAAGGTCACTGTTCCGCCAGCTTTGGCCGTTGCAAAGAAGGATTGTCCGGCGCCTATGAATCCCGATGGTTCCTCGTTATTATTTCCGGGTGTTCCTCCGGTAATGGCACGTTCTTTTACCACTGTGCTTCCCGTTAAATTATAACTGGCATAATCATCTGTCGTATAGGTGTAGGCACCTGTTAAAGTAACCGGTGTGTTATGGGTCCAGAAATACAGGGTTCCCTCTAAAAGAGCTGTGTTTTGGTCCAGGAATTTTTTGGCGCTCAGCGCAGAAGGATATGGATTTCCAATCAAATAAGGTTTGCCTGCCGTTAGCGTTTCACCTAAAATCACACCATTGTTGGGCACGCCATTAAATTCAGCCGGATAATCTGTTTTTACGGTCAGCGAATAGGTTTGCGGTCCACGGATGATATAGCCTTTACCCACTTTCATAATCGTGTTTTTATTGGTAATGACCCAATTATCGCCACTGTATCCGAAATATTTATCCGCTAAAGTTAAAGGAGAAACATCCACCAGTTTTTGTGGGGTTACCGGTGTTGACCAGTATACGAAATCACCTCGACGAATTTTAGGTGCAATACGTTTGTATTTTATGTTTCCTGAGTTCACGGCATTATCATTTACCTGAACCAGGCTTGAATGGTTCTCGAATGTCAGGGATGCGGTTGGTGAAACCGTAAGTGCGTTTACAACCGTAAGGGTATAGTTTGAAGGTACTGTTATGGCTATTCCCGGGTTTATGGTAAGGGAGCAGGCCGTCAAATCAGAAGTTATTGTAAAGGCTCCCGCAATAATGGCTGCTTTGCTGGCATCAGGGGTACCGTTTGACCACGCTGTGCCACTCCAGGTTGTGGAGGATTGGTTGGTGATGACAACGTTTGGCGTAGATGGTGATTTACAACCAACGCTATTTGTTACTCTAAAAGCATACGTTCCGACCGCAAGACCAGTTACTGTATAACTGGTTCCCGAACCAGATGTTGTAACAGCGCCAGGATTTCTTTCTAATGTCCAGGTACCAGAAGGCATATCTGTTAATGTCACGGTTCCTTGGGCAGTACAGGTTACAGGTGTTGGAGTTCCTGTTGTTGGTGGTGTCAATAAAATAGTTGTCGTTGCAATGTTATCATTATTTGTAGCTCCCGAAATATCTTCAATTATATTTAGTGAAGGATCTTTTCCGGTTACTTTTGCTGAATTCACAACTCTACCAGCGGCCACATCAGCAGCTGTAATTGTATAAGTACCTGTTAATGTCGCTTTTACTCCTGGAGCCAGCGAAGCAATTGGATTGCCTGTAATAGTTGGCACCAGTGGATCAGTAACAGTAATATCCGTAATTGGCACATCTCTAGTGTTGGTAACTTCAAAAGTATAATTGATCTTATCGCCTAATTTACCACAAGATGACATTGAGGCTTTTTTAACAAGACTTAATTCTGCAATTTTTAATGAATTACTATTAAAAGCAATAAAGGCACAATCTGAACTTCCTGAAAAAGTAACTACAAAACGATCTACCGATGCTGCATTAGAAGCATTAATACCAAATGCACTTGCTTCAATTCCTAACATTCTGATATCCCTTGTTGCAGCAGGAGTAAAAGCGACAGCACCATTATCAGCTCTGAATAAATCAAGGCTATAAGTACCAATTGCTGTTACTGTATCAAATTTTATAGATAATACAGTTCCAACTGTGTTTCCTGCCGCATCTACAAATTTGAAGGTATCAAATTGACCTCCTGGCTCTGCTACCTGTGTTACAATTATATCAGGAACATTATCATTTAAACCGTTAATATTTATATTGTTGGTTCCAATTTTAAATTCGGCTACACCTGCTTTTATATTGGCAATACCTGTTCCAAGGCTCAAACCATTGGTCCCATCTGTAAGTCTGGAAGCAAGTTCAGCTCCTGTAGAGGTTGTTCCGGTTAATGCGGGACGTAAAAAAGCACTGCCTGCTGATTCGTCTATCATTGAGCCTTGCAGATAATACATATTTGTGTCTAATCCTAAAGTTTGAATTTTTAATGCCCTAAATTTTTGAGCATTAAAAGTTACTCCATTGCTAGTAAGTATATTGTCATTAACACCGGTAGAATAAGTTACACCGTTCCATGAAAAAGCCAATAAATTATTCTCTCTGTCGGGTCTGTTTCCTGATACTGTTACAGCATTTGATGTCCAATATCCTTTCCAGTCGGTGTGGATTCTTGAGACAGGAATAATGGTGCTTTGGCTTAACACATTAAAGGAAACCAGAAAAAAAAGTATTCCTATATTTTTAAAAAATAAAGAACGAATGATTAAAAGTATTTTTGGGGACATACAATTTAGGTTTGGTTATAGTTTCTTTGGGGCAATTATGAATTATTAGTTTTTTGATTTTATTTTAAAATATGACTATCTGCATTTGATTATTTATTGCAATTATCATTATCCGAAAAAATCCGACAACTTTCGCTGTCGGATTTAGTACTAAATTTGATATATTATCTAAACATTGATTTTACGGTATTTATATGTTCATTTTCTAAAATCACTTTTACAAGAATTATTTGTTGATTAATACCGAGATTGCTAATAGTTAATTGTGTATCACCAACTTGTTTTTTCTTGTATAATAATTTGCCTGAAATATCATAGATATAAACCGTATCTATATTTTCTTTTGTTGAATTTATCGTTATCGTTTTATTTTGAACTCCAACTACAACAGTTTCTGCTGCACTTTCAAAATCTCCTGTTCCTAATGTTTTATTTGTATAACGCAGAACAAAACGGTCATTAAAAGTACCTATCGCTGTAGTAAACTTGTAATCGGTCTGAGATAAATTAGTAATAGTTCCTAATGTTTTATCTTCAATAAAAATACTTTTGCTTGCTAAATCACCATCTGCATTATCAATTGCAATTGTAAAATCTCCAGCAATTGTTGATGAATATCCTAATGGCACAACATCACTATTCTCTAGTGGCAAAGCACGTCCCTGAATGGATAATAATGTTGATTCATTATAAATGCTATAGAAATTCACATAAGCATTTTGATTAAAAACTGCTCCGTCAAAATCGTTATCAAAATCGTTTGTTGCTCCGTTTACATATCCAATTAAAGTTTGCTTAAAAGCACCCTCATCATTGGTCAAATTAAGCCATACACGATGTTTTTCTAAACTTGCAGCTTTAAAAAACTGAGAGTTATTTCCAATAGCACGCATGCTATTATTAAAGTATGCATTTCCAGCTGTTTTTGTAACAGCAAAGAATGATTGCCCGGCAGCAATTTTTCCTTTTGGAGTATCTGTGTTGGCTCCTCCTGTTTTTGAGCTTTCTGCCTTTGTCGCTATTCCACCAAGTCTGTTATAAGCAGCATAATCATCAGAAGTATATTTGTTATTCGTAATTTTTGTATTATGAGTCCAGAAATATATAGTCCCTTCTAAAAATGAATTGTTTGTGTTTGATAAAAAAGCGTCGGCGTCTAATGCTGATGGATATGGATTACCAATTAATTGAGGACTACCAGCCTTAAGTGCTTCACCGGTTATAATTCCATTGTTTGGGATTCCAATAAAATTTACCGGCTGAGCATAAGTAGTTCCTGTCCAATAATCTTTACCATTTGAATAAGTACTATTTGGCTTAGGAACGCGAATGATGTATCCTTTTCCTGCTTTCATTACGTTATTACCATTTTCAATTGCCCATGAAGTTCCATTATATGACATATATTTGTCACCTAATGTATTTGGAGATAATACCTTTAGTTTTTGTCCTATAACAGGAGATGACCAATAAGTATAATCAAAGTTTTTCATAGGAGTCGAGATACGTTCCATTTGAAACGAATCAGCACTTCCTGTATATGTTGCAGTATTATTTGTTTGTACTAATGATCCGTTGTTTTTTATAACAAGTTTGGCATTTGTATTTACGATAATGTTTTCATTAACTGTTAATGTTAAATCAGCCGGTATGGTAAAAGTTTTACCTGCAGCTACTGTACAGGAACAAACTTCCAGATTTCCCGTTAGGGTTAAATCATTATTTACAATTATTGAAGAACCTGTTGGAATTACATTCGTCGATCCGTCATAAACTGAAGGAGCATCAATAAAATTAATCGCAACATTTGCATCGCCACCATCTTCTCTTAAGCGTACTTCAACTTTTGAGTTAGCGTTTAAAGGATAAGTCTGCCCATTATTAATCAATGTTGATGCAGTAGTATAACCATTTTGAGTAAATATTTTTGTTCCATCTATATAAATTTCAGCAACATCATCACAGTTTACTAATTGTATTTGGTAACGTCCACAAGCAAATCCCTGACGCTTATATGTAATTGCAAATTGATCAATATCTATTGGAGCTCCTTGCCAACCTGAGTAATAAGAAGGCGATTTTGTTTTGTTCCAGAATGTCTGCGTGTTGATATTTAAATTAGAATCTACGTAAGTACCTGCATAACTTGCTGCTACTAATGAAATGTCTGGCAGTGTAAAACCATAAACGTTCCATTTATAATCTCCAAACGGAAAAGTAGTATCGCCTTTTACAGCACCATATGAAAATGAAACTCTCGCAGCTTGTGCATTTTCATAATATTCCAATACAAAATTATGAGTTCCGGCTGTTAAAGTATATTGTGCTGCGTATCTGATATAACTATGATCACCCCATGAATTTGTAGGGCTCATTGTAACTAAATTTCCATCAATATACAATCGAACACCGTCATCTCCTCCAATATTAAAACTGTACGTCTCAGTTGTTGTTACGCTAGTTTGCATTAAATAACGAACAAGAAATTTGTCGCTTGGTGCAGTACCGCAAAAATTGTTTGCTTCTACAGTTGTATCTCCGGTAATGGTACTTTCACCAACATTTCTGTCAAAAATTGCTTTTTCGGCTATAGATCCTACATAGGTTGTTGCTAAAGGTGTATTACCTGTGTAAGTATAAACAAAACCTTTCCAGTAGTTCATTCCGGCAGTTGGCGTAGCAGTACATAATGGTGCTGTTCCGTTTACATAAACTGTTGCAGAAGAATAATTTGAATTTGCATTACGTAATGTGTATGTAAATGTAGCTGTTCCCGCAAAATTACTTGCTGGTGTAAAAGTGATATTAGTTGTACCGTTTACAGTTACAGTTCCGTTTGAAGGTTGTGTAACAGTAATTGCTTGTAAAGCAGAACCACCAACTACATCATTTGCTAAAATTGGAATCACTACAGCTGCATTAATTGGAGTTGATATAAAATCATCGTTTGCAGTTAGGGTTTTAATGTCTTTTACCGTACCAGTTATAGCAGGGCCTTCGCTATTACCATTCCCATTTTTTATTTCGAAAGTATTATAAGTGCTATATACATAAAATCTTACATAGACAGTTTCTGTATTAAGCACCGGGTTTGTATCCGAAGAAAAAGTACCGCTTAAATTAGTCCAATTCGAAGCACTACTTGTTTCAGGAATCAAGACTTTAACTCCTGTTGCAAAATTGACATCTTTCGAATATCTAACCTGGAATTTCTGACCATTTGCACCTCTGTAAGTAAAGTTAAATTGCTTTAAAGTTAATTGGTGATTGGAGTCAGGATTTATTTTAAATTGAATGTATTTGTTTGCATCGTAACTACCACCATTTTCCGATGGATTTGGCCAACTTCCCGTTTGAAAAAAAGCTGTATTTGTATTTTGATACTGATAATTTAATGATGCTCCGGTAGCGGTTATTGGTGAATTTGAATTAACATAAGCATTTGTAACCGGATTAAAACCATTTGAAGCTCCGTTCCAAAGAGACAATGTATCATCTGTATTATCTGCAATTGTTACTTTTACAGTAGCTGTTGAAGTTTCGGTTGCATTTGATATTGTATAATTAAAAACAGCTGAACCCGTAAAACCTACTGTAGGATTAAAAGTTATTGTTTTATCCGGATTAATAATTACGGTTCCTGTTGAAGCTGATGGTGGAGTAGAAATTACAAGTGAAGTAACATTTTCTTTTTTTACGTCGTTATTTAACGCATTGATATTAACTGCTAATTCTTTTTTTGTATCTACATAATCATTTATAGCTAAAATTTTAGTAGAGTCAAAGTTTGTTATTGTTCCTCTCAAAAGAGGTACTATATTGGTATTTTTGGTACCTGTTTTTATTTCAAAAGTATTGTAAGTGCTATAAGAATAAATTCTGATGTAAACAGTTTCGGTACTCAGAGCCGGATTTATTTCTGTCGAAAAGCTTGGGCTATAAGTCGTCCACGAATTTGTAGATGCTGTTTCGGTCATCAAATCTTTAACTCCAGTGGCAAAAGTTGCATCTTTAGAATACTTAATTCTAAATTTTCCAGATCCTGATCTGCATTCAAAAGTAAAAGTGCTTAAGTCAGCTTTATAGTTTGTATTTGGTTTTATTGCAAATTGAACATATTTGGCAGGATCATATTCACCGCCTTTATCTGCAGGAGTCGGCCAATTTCCTGTTTGAAAAAACACACTATTATCATTTTCATAAACATAAGATAAACTTGCACCGTTTGATGTTACATTTTGGCCAGTTATTGTACCTGCAATATTTGTAGGTGTGAATCGATTACTGTTTGATGCAGCATCCCATTTTATTAAGTCAACTTGGCTAAATCCAAAAAAAGGTAAAAATAAAAATAAAAGTAAAGTTTTCTTCATGTTAAATGTTTTCTATCAGGTTGTTATGCTGGCATAATAAATTGACCGAGCAAAGATAGATACATCTACGTGTTTGTTTGAAATGAGGTTTTCGGAAGCGCTATATAATCGATGAAATGTTAAAAAAGTCGTTGAACTACATCAAAAAAAATAACAATTTATGTTATTTCTTATAAATTGACAAAGTCAAAAATAAGAAAAATCGCTAATATAAACATAAATGAACGTGTTTTTTTGAACTAATTATCAAAAAAACGTCAGATATGGTGAATTATCCTCAAAATAACCATTTTCTGACATTCTTTAATTTTATTAAAATTATAGGTTTTTTACGATTGTTACTTAAAATGCAAAAGAGATTTTCCTCACAACTTTTAAAAGTTAAAAATCACTTCAAATTTTGTTCAAATTCTTTCAATTTATCATAGACCAAATTACTTTCATAACCTCTTCTTAATAAATAATCACAAAATTTCTTTCGCTTTTTTAAAGTGTTTTTTTCACTTATATTATACCAGCATCTTTCAGAAAGTTCATCAAATGTGTTTTGGTATTCTTCAGCAGAAATTTCTTTTAAAGCCAAAATTATATTAGCATTAGAAATTTGCCTGAATTTCAACTCATTTGTAATCCTGATTTTACCCCAATGTTTAATACGATGTTTTCCTCGGGCAAAACTGCATGCAAAACGAGTTTCATTTAAAAAATTTTCCTGAATTAAGTGAACAATAATCTGGTCCATCTCTTCTGTAGTCATTTTCAAATCATATAGTTTGGAAGTTACTTCAGCATGACAACGCTCCTGATAGGCACAAAAGTGTTCTAGTTTTTGTATTGCTTCTTTGATTGTCATATAGTTATGGAAAATTGATAGTGTGGAAATATTAAATATTTTTAGTTAAAAGTAAGAATTTACAACTAAAAGCTTAATTTTTTAAGAAAACAAAGATAGAAAATTTCTAAATATGTAATTCTTGTAAGTAAATATTACTTTTATCCGCATAAATACCTTTAATTCAATAACTTAGATATAGTGCGTTTTTAAGAAAAAAGTACATGAATCATTTACTGAAATCAATGTTCTTTTTCCTTAAAGATAGTACAAGTAAATTATTTGTTAAACTCTTAAATACCACTATTATGAGGCTAAAACTATCTTTCTTATTTTTTATTATCTATGCTTCTTTGTGGGCTCAGCCTCCACACACATTTACAGCCAATGGCTCAGTCGTAGTTCCTGCGGGAGTTACAACTATGGCAGTTCAAGCCTGGGGAGGAGGAGGAGCCGGAGGTGGAGCTGCTGGCGCGGGATTACTCTTAGGAAGAGGAGCCGCAGGTGGTGGCGGTGGAGCTTATGCAACGGCAAATATTACAGTTGTGGCAAGTAACACTTTATCCGTTTCAGTTGCAGGCACTACTGCAGGAGGACTTGGTGATGGAACTGCGGGAGGAAGTTCTACAATTTTAGGTTTTGAAAGCTCAATTTTCGCAGCCGGAGGAGCGGGAGGCGGGGCAAATACAACAGGCAATACTCCTTTGGGAGGTGCAGGAGGCTCAACAAGTGGCTCGGTTGGAACAACAAAAAATCCCGGTACAAACGGAGGAGCTGGTAGTTCTGCTGTTTTATCACTAGGACTTACTTCTGGTGCAGGTGGAACAGGAGCTACACCAAGCGGAGGAGCTGGAGGAGCTGCGATCTCAAGTTTAATTTTAGGTACTGGTCCGGGAAATGCCGGAACCGCACCTGGTGGTGGTGGTTCTGGCGCTATTAATTCTGCTTTAGGTGCTGCCCAGATTGGTGGTACAGGAGCAAGAGGTCAGGTAATTGTTAGCTATACATGTCCCAATTATCAAATTAACTCAACTTCAGCCGCCAATGTTTGCGTCACAACAGGAACTTCTTTAGTAACGGTTACTTCTTCAGGTACCTTGTTGCCAACAGGGGTTTATACTGTAACTTACAATCGTAGCAGTCCAGCCGGAACTGCCTTAACAGCACAAATGACAGTCACTACAGCAGGTTTTGGAACCTTTACCGCTACTGGTTTTACCACTTTAGGAACAAGTAATATAACTATAACATCATTAACATCCGGTGTTTGTGTTTCTAATACAACTACAAATAATACCGCGACTGTTACTGTATCGCCTGCATCTGTAGGAGGATCGGTTAATGGTGGTACAACAATTTGTAGTGGTTTCCCAAGTGCTCAATTAACTTTAACCGGACATACAGGAACTGTTGTGAAATGGCAATCTTCTGTAAATCCGTTTTCAACATGGACAGATATTCCAAATACATTAACAACTTATACTTCGGGAGCACTTAGTCAAACAACTCAATTTAGAGCTGTTGTGCAAAGTGGCGCCTGTACTTCTTCAAACTCAGGTTTTACAACGGTGACTGTAAATCCATTGCCAACTATAACTCTTGGCACGGTTGCACCAGTTTGTGCAACAGGGCTTGCCCAGAATACAACTTTAGCATATACGGCAACTACAAATTCACCCACAACATACAGCATTGTTTGGAATGCTTCTCCTGCGAATACTTTTGCAGCGGTTACTAATGCAACTTTAAATGCAAGCCCAATCAGTATTGCTGTACCAGCAGGAACTGCCGCCGGAACTTATACAGGAACATTAACTGTGAGAAATGCCAATAATTGTTCTTCGAGTCCGGGAGTAGTTTTTAGTGTTGTTGTCAATCCGTTGCCAACCATTACATTGGGTGCCGTTGCACCGGTTTGTGCAACTGGACTTGCCCAAAACACAACTTTGGCTTATACAGGAACGACACAAACTCCCACAACTTATAGTATTGTCTGGAACGCATCTCCGGCGAATACTTTTGCAGCTGTTACCAATGCAACTTTAAATGCTAGTCCGATTTCAATTGCTGTTCCTGCGGGAACCGCAGCCGGAACCTATACCGGAACCTTAACTGTAGCAAATGGTAATTCATGTGTTTCCAGTTCAGGTGTTGCTTTTAGTGTTGTTGTTAATCCATTACCAACTATAACTCTTGGCACGGTTGCACCAGTTTGTGCAACAGGACTTGCCCAAAATACAACCTTGGCTTATACGGGAACGACACAAACTCCTACAACTTATAGCATTGTTTGGAATGCTTCTCCTGCAAATACTTTTGCAGCGGTTACCAACGCAACTTTAAATGCGAGTCCAATTAGTATTGCTGTACCAGCTGGAACTGCCGTAGGAACCTACACAGGAACAATAACAGTTCGAAATGCGAATTCTTGTACTTCAAGCCCAGGAGTATCATTTAGTGTTGTTGTCAATCCTTTGCCAACGATAACTCTTGGTACAGTTGCACCGGTTTGTGCGACAGGACTTGCTCAAAATACAACTTTGGCTTATACGGGAACGACACAAACTCCCACAACTTATAGCATTGTTTGGAACGCATCTCCTGCGAGTACTTTTGCAGCTGTTAACAACGCAACTTTAAATGCGAGTCCAATTTCAATAGCTGTTCCTGCGGGAACCGCAGCTGGAATCTATACAGGAACAATAACAGTGCGAAATGCTAATTCTTGTACCTCAAGTCCTGGAGTAGCTTTTAGTGTTGTTGTTAATCCTTTGCCAACTATTACATTGGGTACAGTTGCGCCTGTATGTTCGAGCGTTAGTGCTCAAAATACAACTTTAGCTTATACAGCAACAACAAATTCACCAACGACGTATAGCATTGTATGGAATGCTTCGCCTACGAATAGTTTCGCAACGGTTACCAATGCAACTTTAAATGCGAGTCCAATTTCAATAGCTATTCCTGCGGGAACTGCAGCTGGGACTTATACCGGAACCTTGACTGTAGCAAATGGTAATTCTTGTACTTCAAGTCCGGGAGTAGCATTTAGTGTTGTTGTCAATCCTTTGCCTACGATAACTCTTGGTACGGTTGCACCGGTTTGTGCAACTGGATTGGCCCAAAACACAACTTTAGCTTATACGGGAACGACACAAACTCCCACAACCTATAGCATTGTTTGGAACGCATCTCCGGCGAATACTTTTGCAGCGGTTACTAACGCAACTTTAAATGCGAGCCCAATTTCAATAGCTGTTCCTGCGGGGACTACAGCCGGAACTTATACTGGAACCTTGACTGTAGCAAATGGTAATTCATGTGTTTCCAGTTCTGGTGTTGCTTTTAGTCTTGTTGTTAATCCTTTGCCAACCATTACGTTGGGTGCGGTTGCGCCTGTATGTTCGAGCGTTAGTGCTCAAAATACAACTTTAGCTTATACAGCAACAACAAATTCACCAACGACGTATAGCATTGTCTGGAATGCTTCCCCGGCGAATAGTTTCGCAGCAGTTACCAATGCAACTTTAAATGTTAGTCCCATTTCAATAGCTGTTCCTGCGGGAACTGCAGCTGGGACTTATACCGGAACCTTGACTGTAGCAAATGGTAATTCTTGTACTTCAAGTCCGGGAGTAGCTTTTAGTGTTGTTGTTAATCCTTTGCCGACTATAACTCTTGGTACCGTTGCTCCTGTATGTTCAAGTGCAAGTACTCAAAATACAACATTAACTTATACGGGAACAACAAATTCTCCGACAACGTATAGTATTGTCTGGAATGCTTCTCCGACGAATAGTTTCACGACGGTTACGAATGCATCATTAACTGCGAGCCCGATTTCAATAGCTGTTCCTGCCGGAACAGCTGCCGGAACTTATACAGGAACAATAACAGTTCAAAATGCAAACTCTTGTACCTCAAGTTCAGGAGTAGATTTCAGTGTTGTTGTCAATCCTTTACCAACCATTACGTTGGGTGCGGTTGCACCGGTTTGTACAACAGGTCTCGCACAAAACACAACTTTAGCATACACAGCAACAACAAATTCTCCAACAACGTATAGTATTGTCTGGAATGCTTCTCCTGCGAATAGTTTTGCAGCGGTTGCCAATGCAGCATTAACAACTAGTCCAATTTCAATAGCTATTCCTGCCGGGACTGCAGCCGGAACTTATACCGGAACCTTGACGGTAGCAAATGGTAATTCATGCACTTCAAGTTCGGGAGTAGATTTCAGTGTTGTTGTCAATCCTTTGCCAACTATAACTCTTGGTGCCGTCGCGCCGGTTTGTGCAGCGAGCCTCGCACAAAACACAACTTTAGCATATACAGGAACGACACAAACTCCAACAACGTATAGTATTGTCTGGAATGCTTCTCCTGCTAATAGTTTTGTAACGGTTACCGATGCAGTATTAACAACTAGTCCAATTTCAATAGCTGTTCCTGCCGGAACTACAGCCGGAACTTATACTGGAACTTTGACTGTAGCAAATGGTAATTCATGTACTTCAAGTTCGGGAGTAGATTTCAGTGTTGTTGTTAATCCTTTGCCAATCATTACTTTGGGTACAGTTGAGCCTGTATGTTCAAGTGCAAGTTCTCAAAATACAACTTTAACTTATACAGGAACCACAAATTCTCCAACGACGTATAGCATTGTATGGGATGCTTCGCCTACGAATAGTTTTGCAGCGGTTACTGATGCAGCATTAACAAGTAGTCCAATTTCGATAGCTGTTCCTGCTGGTACCGCACCCGGAACTTATAGTGGAACTTTGACTGTAGCAAATGGTAATTCTTGTGTTTCCAGTTCTGGTGTGAATTTTAGTGTTGTTGTTAATCCTCTTACAACCATTACTTTGGGTACAGTTGAGCCTGTATGTTCAAGTGCAAGTTCTCAAAATACAACTTTAACTTATACAGGAACCACAAATTCTCCAGCAACTTATAGCATTGTTTGGAATGCTTCTCCTACAAATAGTTTTGTAGCGGTTACCAATGCAACATTAACAACTAGTCCAATTTCAATAGCTGTTCCTGCGGGAACTGCACCCGGAACTTATAATGGAACTTTGACTGTAACAAATGCAAATAGTTGTACTTCTAGCCCTGGAATAAATTTTAGTGTATTAATAAATGAATCACCTACAGCTCCAATTATAGGGGCTATAACACCTGCAGCATGTGCGGTTCTCACAGGTAGTATTGCTTTAAGCGGATTACCTGTTGGAGGAACATTAACGTTATATCCAGGTGAAATAATAAAACCTTATTCAGGAACGGCTGTTACTATTTCCGGACTTTCATCCAATACATATGCTTTTACAGTAAGTAATGGGATTTGTACTTCGGTAATTTCTGCAAATGCAGTTGTGCCCAGTCTGGTTACAAATACCTACACCACTTCATGGTCTAATGGAACACCTACAGCAGATCAGGACATTATTTTTGCGGGAGATTTTATCTCTGCTGGCGGTGGTGCCGGAGATATTACAGCCTGTAGCTGTACTGTAAACGCAGGAGTAAACGTTACTATTCAAACTTTAGACAACCTCACGTTAACCAATTCATTGTCAAATAATGGAGGAAGCGTAACTTTTGAAAATAATGCCAGTTTATTACAAATAAATAATGCGATCAATACCGGTAATATTACTTATAAACGAACTACTACTCCAATTCTTAGGGGCGATTTTGTTTATTGGTCAACACCGGTAAATCCGCAAAGACTTTTTGATGTTTCTCCCTTAACTTTAGGTGATAAATATTTTGGATATAATGGCGATCGTTGGGTAATCACCAATCTAAATACCACTATGATAATTGGAAAAGGATACATTATTCGTGCTCCTCAAAATTATTCAAATACTAATAGAATTACTTTTACAGCTTCTTTCATTGGTCAGCCAAATAATGGTGATTTATTTGGAGAAACTGTAGCCGCGGGTAAATTTTATTTAATTGGAAATCCGTATCCATCGGCTTTAGATGCAAATCTATTTTTAGATGCAAATCTATTTTTAGACGGAACGCTATACTTTTGGACACATAACACTCCTGTGGTTTTGGTAGGTGCTTATCGATATAATTCGGATGACTACGCCAGTTATAATTTTACTGGTGGTGTTGGTACAGGAACACCTGCACCAACGGGAACACCACAGAATAATGACAGTACTCCAACCGGTAAAATCGCAGCGGGTCAATCTTTCTTTGTAACAGCTAATACTGCAGGAACGGTTGCATTTAATAATAATATGCGATTGGGAGGGATTGACAATTCTCAGTTTTTTAAATCTGAAAACACTTCAAATTCAGTAATTGAAAGACATCGATTATGGTTAAATATGACGAATAGCGAAGGAGCCTTTAAGCAAATGCTGGTTGGTTATATTGAAGGAGCAACTAATGATTTTGAAAGCAAATACGACGGTGTAACATTTGATGGTAATCCATATTTGGATTTTTATAGTATCGCAAACGATAATAAATATGTAATTCAGGGCCGTGCCTTGCCATTTACAGATACAGATATTGTTCCATTAGGATACAGAAGCACTATTGCCGGCGATTTTACAATTTCGATAGACCATACTGATGGTGATTTAAGCAATCATACTATTTATATTGAAGATAAAGTCACAAATACTATTCATAATTTAAAGAGCAGCAATTATACCTTTTCAACTGCAACGGGAACTTATACAGATCGTTTTGTATTGACTTATGTAAATAAAACATTAGGTTCGGGAGAATTTGAGGCGAACGATAAAAATGTTTTGGTTGCTGTTCAAAATAAGGTAATTACAATTACTTCTAATATTGAAAAAGTAGACACAGTTTATATTTATGATGTTACTGGTAAAATGATTTATAAGGCAGTAGATTTGTCAGACACTTTGGTGAAAATTGACAATTTAAAAGTCAAAAATCAGGTTTTATTAGTGAAAGTAATTTTAGATACAAACGAAACAAAAACATATAAAATAGTTTACTAAAAAGCAATAATACAGCGAAAAAGTCCACTTGTTATAGGCGAGTGGACTTTTTTTTGCGAAAAAATCAAAAAATAACGGGTATGAAAAGTAGGGTTTTTAAATCAATAGTGGTTTTGTTAAAATAAAAAAGCGCATTTGATCGATAATTGATGCTATTTGTCGGAAAAGTTAATTTTTAAAATAAAATACTTGTAATAAATTGTTTTTTAAGCTTTATTTGGACTAGAATAATCTTAAAAGGAATACTTTATTTTAAAAAGTTCTGATATTTAAAGAGTTAGCTTTTTTAGGAAGTTGAACTGGTTTTGGCATATTTATTTCAAAAATTTCATTTGTAAATAAAAGCTTTCAAAATGTTAAAATTTATTTTAACATTAACATTTAAAACCATTTTAATCATAAAATCGTAAGTGATTAAATATCAATGTTTTTTATTTTTTAAAGAATACTGATGAGTTTTTTTCAAAATGTAATCACAAATACCACTACTATATGATTAGAAAACTACTTTTATTTATCATTTTTATTATTTTCCCTGTCCTAACTTTTGGACAATCGATTTGGACAAACCCACTTAGCGCAAACAATATAAATAGTAATACTACTTATACAACTGGCGATGTAAAAGATGCAAATATTACTGTATCCGGGATTAGCAAAGGATCTGGAGTGACAGCTGCTACTGTAAATGGAGTTTACACAGGAACTGATTGGGATAGTAATAGTTTTAATCAAAATGACTATTTTCAATTTACTTTGACCCCAAATACAGGATACAAAATAAATTTTAACAGTTTTGTCTACGCAGGTATAACTGGAGGATCTGGATCGGGACCTGCAAATTTTGCAGTCAGATCTAGTTTAGATGGATTCACTAGTAATATATGGACTGGAGCAACTGCATCAGCATCAGCTACAATTTCATTATCTGGAACAGCATTCCAAAATATTGGAGCAGCTATTACCTTTAGGATATATGCTTACGGATCAAGTAACGGCAATAGAACCTACGGAATTGATAATTTTACATTTAATGGTTCAGTAACTTGTATTGCACCAATTACAACAGGTGTATCAATTTGTCAAGGAGGATCAGGAAGTTTAACAGCTACACATAATACTTTTACTGGAAATACTTTTACCGGTTCCTGGAATGCCTCTTCTAATCCTACTGCGTTGATACCTACAACTTCGATGAATAACAGTACAACATGTGGTTTTACACCAGGAATTACAAGAAATTATACAGCAACAACATTTACAGTTGGAACGACAGGAGTCTATAATTTTAGAATGGCAGATTCTAACGGATATGATGGTATGGCGTATATTTATTCAGGAAATTTTACGCCGGGAACATGTCCTGGTGGCGGTAATTGGATAATTGGTGATGATGACAATAATTCTGGTGGCGGAACTGAGCCTAACATGAATGCATCTTTAACTGCCGGAGTAGTTTATACCTTAATTTCTACTACTTACAACAACGGATCGGGTACTTTTAATGGTAATTATACCTGGACAGTAACACCTCCGCCAGGTGGACAATTTATAATGACGCCTGTTAATTGGTATACAGCTGCAACTGGTGGTACCTTAATTGGTACGGGATCGCCATTCAATCCAGTTGGCGTTGCAGGATCTGGTCTAGCTAATACAAATACAGTAGGAACTACTAAATATTATGCAGCTGTAGGAACAGGATCTTGTGCAAGAACTGAGACAAATTTTGTAATTAATGGAGACTCTCCAACGACATCATTAGGCACATATACTTTTTGTATTGATAATAGCATGATACAAACTACAGCAAATGCAACTGCAGGTCAATATGCTTTAGTTAATGTTGTTAAGGGATATACCTACACATTTGCAGTTGGAAATGTTTTCGCTAGTAATAATGAAAAGCTTAATATTTTAAATGCTGCTACAGATTTAGAAGTTAGTCCTACCAGCAATAATACTTCCGCTTCGGGAGCTACAATTTCTAATTGGGTCGCACCATTTTCAGGACAGATAAAAGTTGTTTTATCTACAGGGAGTTGTTCAAATATTGGAATTGCAGGTACTGGCGGAATTGTTTTAACATTAAACTCAATTGGTGATACACAAGAGACTCAAAATGAATTTGGTACTAATACCTGGGTAGGACATATTTACAATGCAGGAGGAGCTTCGCCGGAGCCATTTGCCACAGCTAATTATGCCGGATCCTATAACATAGCTACCGAAACTATTAATGAAGGTTTTGGGGGTGATGCAAATTGTTTCCCCGTTTACTCAAATGGAGTTCAAAGAGCAAGCATTCTTACTGAAGGTTTCGCAGTAAGATATAAAATGAAAACTACTAAGTCAGGTTGTTATTTAATTACAATGACTGGCGATGATGGTATACGTTTATTTTTAAATGGAACAAAAGTCTTTGACAGATGGGTTGAACAAGGTTCTACTACTTACAACAATGTTTTAGTGAATCTGGATGGAGATGACGATCTTGTATTTGATTATTATGAAAATGCAGGAGGAAATGTCGTAGACTTTTCTATGACAGCATTCAATGCAGGGGCAAATACGATTACTGCACCGGCAACTGTTACTTTTTGCAGCAATGGCGATCCGGCTGTTATAGAGGGATCATTACAATATAACTCAAACGATGTTAATTTTCAAAATCCACAACTTAATTTCCAATGGCAGATTTCTACAGATGGAAGTAGTTACACAGATATATCTGGTGCTAATGGTAGAACTTATGATCCGCCAGCGATTATAAATAATACTGCTGCAAACATTGTAAGAAGGTTTAAAAGATTGGTTACTTTAAATACAGCCAACGTTCCTAACATTAACAATGTAAGAACAGCTTGTTTATATAATGAAAGTAATGTTGTAACAATTACAACTACACCAACAGCGGTTATTTCTGCTACTACTACATCGACATGCACAGGTGTTGCTTTTGCTGTAACTCCAAATGGAACAATTCCTGCAGGAACAACCTACAGTTGGGGAATTCCAACAGTAACGGGAGGAATTACGGGAGGTGCAGCAAGTGCAGGATCACCTAGTATTACAGGAACACTTTTAAATCCTTCTGTTACAGCTCAGACTGCTACATATACAGTAACCCCAACCTCTTCTGGTTGTGCGGGTGCTACTTTTACAGTAACTGTTACAGTCAATCCTTTACCAACACCAACATTTGATGTTCAGCCTGCAGGATCAACTTGTATTGGTACTTCTGTTACTTATACTACCCAAGGTGCGATGTCTAATTATGTTTGGGGATTCCCAGGAACTGCAGGAACAGATTATACAATTGTTTCTGGCGGAACTAACGCAGATAATACGGTTACTCTACGATATCTAACATCAGGAAGTAAAATAGTTAGTATTAATTATAGAAATGTTCCTAATAGTTGTACAGCAACTTCAGCGACATCTTCAACTGCAATTACAGTAAATGCATTGCCAACAATACCAAGTATAGGAACACAAACAGATGTTACGTGTACTACTTCAGGAAGTATAACATTAAATAATTTACCTGCAGGTAACTGGACAATAAATCAAACGGGCTTCGTTTCCAATACAATCAATAACACAGGAACTAGCTATAAAATTACAGGTCTTGCAGCCGGAACATACAGATTTACAGTAAGTAATGGCACTTGTACTTCAGCAGTTTCATCAGATGTTGTTATCACCAACCAATCCTCTACGACGTGGAGCGGCACAGGTTGGTCAAACAGCATCCCTGATGCCAGCAAAGCAGCCATTATTGCGGGAGCCTTTACAATAGCTTCTGATTTGACTGCCTGCTCCCTTACCATAAACCCGGGAATAGCCATAACAGTACCTTCAAACTATACCTTAACGGTTGTAAACGCACTTACGGTTTCACCAACCGCATCGTTGACATTTGAGAACCATTCAAGTCTGGTTCAGGTAAATGATAATGCCGTGAACTCAGGAAACATAAAATACAAACGTATTGCCCCTAAAATTCGTCGAGGTGATTTCGTATACTGGTCAACACCTGTAACCCCACAAAAACTGGTGGATGTTTCTCCACTAACATTAGGAGATAAATATTTTGGATACAGTGGCGATAATTGGGTTATTACCAATAAAAATACGGTTATGAAAGTGGGTAAAGGATACATTATTCGTGGACCGCAGACCTATTCGCTGACCGTAAAAACAGATTATCCGGCTGAGTTTAATGGCGTGCCCAACAATGGTGTGATTTTAGGTGAAACACTAACGGCAGGCAAACCTTATTTGATTGGAAATCCATATCCTTCTGCGCTGAGTGCCAAAAAATTCCTGGATCAAAACACAGCTCTTTTAGAGGGAACCCTGTATTTCTGGACCCATAACACGCCGGTTACTTTAACGGGTGCCTACACCTATACTACAGATGATTATGCCAGTTATAATTTAACGGGAAGCACAGTGGTAAAAGAACGTGCTATTAGTGGAGGAACACCCGGAAATAATAACGAGGAACCATCGGGATTTATAGGCGCCGGACAATCCTTCTTTGCAACGGCCAAAGCTGGCGGAACGGTGACCTTTAACAACGACATGCGTCTTGGAGCTGCCGATAACACGCAGTTTTTCAAATCTGCATCAAAAGAAACTGCCCAGGCACACCACGTATGGCTGAACATGACCAATACACAGGGAGTCTTCAAGCAAATGCTGGTAGGTTACGTGCAAGGGGCAACCAATGAATACGAGGACAGATACGACGGGGTGAGTTTCAATGCCAATCCGTATGTTGATTTCTATAGTGTTGACAACGGAAACAATTATGTAATCCAGGGACGTT
>NZ_JAWVWO010000037.1:0-2824 GCF_033657265.1 Flavobacterium sp. MMLR14_040
AGGGTTTTTCAAAGAAAGGCGACGACATACTCTCCCACATAACTGCAGTACCATCTGCGCAGGCGGGCTTAACTACTCTGTTCGGGATGGGAAGAGGTGAGCCCCGCCGCAATAACCACCTTAAGAAGTTATAATTGCTTTGGGCAATCTTTTTTTAATTAATAATTAATAACTTATAATTGATAATTAAAAACAATATCTTAACATACTGAGATAAAGAAAAGTATTTTTATTTATTATTTTTAGAAAGTTTCTCCCCGTCCGCCGAGGCGGACGGGAAAAGGTTGTACATAAGCTTACGGATTATTAGTACTACTCGACTATGACATTACTGCCTTTACATCTATAGCCTATCAACGTGGTCATCTTCCACGATCCTTAAAAGAAATCTCATCTTGTGGTGGGTTTCGCGCTTATATGCTTTCAGCGCTTATCCCTTCCAAACGTAGCTACTCTGCGGTGCCCCTGGCGGGACAACAGATACACTAGAGGTTTGTCCAATTCGGTCCTCTCGTACTAGAATCAGATCCACTCAAATTTCTAACGCCCACAGTAGATAGAGACCGAACTGTCTCACGACGTTCTGAACCCAGCTCGCGTGCCACTTTAATGGGCGAACAGCCCAACCCTTGGGACCTTCTCCAGCCCCAGGATGTGACGAGCCGACATCGAGGTGCCAAACCCCCCCGTCGATATGAGCTCTTGGGGGAGATCAGCCTGTTATCCCCGGCGTACCTTTTATCCTTTGAGCGATGGCCCTTCCATGCGGAACCACCGGATCACTATGCTCTACTTTCGTACCTGATCGACCTGTATGTCTCTCAGTCAAGCTCCCTTATGCCATTGCACTCTACGCACGGTTACCAAGCGTACTGAGGGAACCTTTAGAAGCCTCCGTTACTCTTTTGGAGGCGACCACCCCAGTCAAACTACCCACCAAGCAATGTCCCCCGGATTCCGGGGTTAGGCCTCAGATAAACAAAGGGTTGTATTTCAACAATGACTCCACAACGCCTGGCGACGCCGCTTCATAGTCTCCAACCTATCCTACACATCATTTATCCAAGGTCAATACTAAGCTATAGTAAAGGTGCACAGGGTCTTTTCGTCCCACTGCGGGTAAACGGCATCTTCACCGTTACTACAATTTCACCGAGCTCATGGCTGAGACAGTGTCCAGATCGTTACACCATTCGTGCAGGTCGGAACTTACCCGACAAGGAATTTCGCTACCTTAGGACCGTTATAGTTACGGCCGCCGTTTACTGGGGCTTCAATTCAATGCTTCTCCGAAGATAACATCTCCTCTTAACCTTCCAGCACCGGGCAGGTGTCAGGCCCTATACTTCATCTTACGATTTTGCAGAGCCCTGTGTTTTTGATAAACAGTCGCCTGGACCTCTTCACTGCGGCCAGCTTGCGCTGGCGACCTTTCTCCCGAAGTTACAGGTCTATTTTGCCTAATTCCTTAGCCATGAATCTCTCGAGCACCTTAGGATTCTCTCCTCAACTACCTGTGTCGGTTTACGGTACTGGTACTAATTACCTGAAGTTTAGAGGTTTTTCTTGGAAGCCCTTAGGCGCACTATCTCTTTGTCCGAAGACTCCGAGTACTATCGTATTTCCCCAAGATCTGTGGATTTGCCTGCAGATCCTATAGGTAGGTACTTCAACGAACTATTCCGTCAGTTCGCGGCGCTTTCATCACTCCGTCACCCCATCACAGTAATTAGTAGTACGGGAATATTAACCCGTTGGCCATCGACTGTCCCTTTCGGGTTCGCCTTAGGACCAGACTAACCCACAGCTGATTAGCATAGCTGTGGAAACCTTAGTTTTTCGGTGTGCGGGTTTCTCGCCCGCATTATCGTTACTTATGCCTACATTTTCTTTTCCAGCCAGTCCAGCATACCTTACGATACACCTTCAACCCTGCTGGAATGCTCCCCTACCACTTACAATTGCTTGTAAATCCATAGCTTCGGTAATACACTTATGCCCGATTATTATCCATGCTCGTCCGCTCGACTAGTGAGCTGTTACGCACTCTTTAAATGAATGGCTGCTTCCAAGCCAACATCCTAGCTGTCTGGGCAGACAAACCTCGTTCTTTCAACTTAGTGTATATTTGGGGACCTTAGCTGATGGTCTGGGTTCTTTCCCTCTCGGACTTGGACCTTAGCACCCAAGCCCTCACTGCTGAGAAACATTATATAGCATTCGGAGTTTGTCAGGAATTGGTAGGCGGTGAAGCCCCCGCATCCAATCAGTAGCTCTACCTCTATATAACTTAATTCAGCGCTGCACCTAAATGCATTTCGGGGAGTACGAGCTATTTCCGAGTTTGATTGGCCTTTCACCCCTACCCACAGGTCATCCGAAGACTTTTCAACGTCAACCGGTTCGGACCTCCACACTGTGTTACCAGCGCTTCATCCTGCCCATGGGTAGATCACACGGTTTCGCGTCTAACACTACTGACTAAAGCGCCCTATTCAGACTCGCTTTCGCTACGGATCCGTGGCTTAACCACTTAACCTTGCCAGCAACGTTAACTCGTAGGCTCATTATGCAAAAGGCACGCCGTCACCCCACGAAAGGGCTCCGACCGCTTGTAAGCGTATGGTTTCAGGATCTATTTCACTCCGTTATTCACGGTTCTTTTCACCTTTCCCTCACGGTACTGGTTCACTATCGGTCTCTCAGGAGTATTTAGCCTTAGCGGATGGTCCCGCCAAATTCAGACAGGGTTTCACGTGCCCCGCCCTACTCAGGATACCACTATCCATTACACTTGTTACCCATACGGGACTATCACCCTCTA
>NZ_JAWVWO010000037.1:2922-4109 GCF_033657265.1 Flavobacterium sp. MMLR14_040
CTGGTTTGGGCTAATCCGCGTTCGCTCGCCACTACTTACGGAATCACTTTTGTTTTCTTCTCCTCCGCCTACTTAGATGTTTCAGTTCAGCGGGTTTGCCCACCTATCGGTGTACTATGTCTTCAACATAGTGGGTTGCCCCATTCAGGTATCTGCGGATCAATCGGTGTGTGCCCGTCCCCGCAGCTTTTCGCAGCTTATCACGCCTTTCATCGCCTCTGAGAGCCAAGGCATCCCCCATACGCCCTTATTTTGCTTATTGTACCAATCTTAAAATTAATTAAGACCGTTTTTTTTTGTCTTTTGTTACCTGTATTGCTACTATAACAAAAAACGCTTTCTACTTTTTATTATTTTCTTATCTCAATATGTCAATGAACTTTTATTTACTATCTTTATAGTAAACCAGTGGAGAATAACGGAGTCGAACCGTTGACCTCCTGCGTGCAAGGCAGGCGCTCTAGCCAGCTGAGCTAATCCCCCAATTTTTCAATCTTAGATTGTAGAATTCAGATTTTAGATTTCTTAATTCTTCTCTAATTTCTTTTGGTGAATTCCAACTTCCAGAATTTCCTTTTTTCAAGTTAAAAAGTAGTCCCGGGCAGACTCGAACTGCCGACCCCTACATTATCAGTGTAGTACTCTAACCAGCTGAGCTACGAGACTCTGTTTTACTTAAAATTTATTATTTGAACTAACAGCAAGAGTAATTGAATCTTTCAATTCAGAACTTTCAATAAAATCATCTTTTTTCCCCAGCGTGTGTTTCCACTAACACTTGGGGCTCTAGAAAGGAGGTGTTCCAGCCGCACCTTCCGGTACGGCTACCTTGTTACGACTTAGCCCTAGTTACCAGTTTTACCCTAGGCAGCTCCTTGCGGTCACCGACTTCAGGCACCCCCAGCTTCCATGGCTTGACGGGCGGTGTGTACAAGGCCCGGGAACGTATTCACCGGATCATGGCTGATATCCGATTACTAGCGATTCCAGCTTCACGGAGTCGAGTTGCAGACTCCGATCCGAACTGTGACCGGTTTTATAGATTCGCTCCTGGTCGCCCAGTGGCTGCTCTCTGTACCGGCCATTGTAGCACGTGTGTAGCCCAAGGCGTAAGGGCCGTGATGATTTGACGTCATCCCCACCTTCCTCACAGTTTGCACTGGCAGTCTTGTTAGAGTTCCCGACAC
>NZ_JAWVWO010000037.1:4206-5515 GCF_033657265.1 Flavobacterium sp. MMLR14_040
GACTCGCTGGCAACTAACAACAGGGGTTGCGCTCGTTATAGGACTTAACCTGACACCTCACGGCACGAGCTGACGACAACCATGCAGCACCTTGTAAATTGTCTTGCGAAAGATCTGTTTCCAAATCGGTCAATCTACATTTAAGCCTTGGTAAGGTTCCTCGCGTATCATCGAATTAAACCACATGCTCCACCGCTTGTGCGGGCCCCCGTCAATTCCTTTGAGTTTCATTCTTGCGAACGTACTCCCCAGGTGGGATACTTATCACTTTCGCTTAGCCACTGAAATTGCTTCCAACAGCTAGTATCCATCGTTTACGGCGTGGACTACCAGGGTATCTAATCCTGTTCGCTACCCACGCTTTCGTCCATCAGCGTCAATCCATTAGTAGTAACCTGCCTTCGCAATTGGTATTCCATGTAATCTCTAAGCATTTCACCGCTACACTACATATTCTAGTTACTTCCTAATAATTCAAGTCTGGCAGTATCAATGGCCGTTCCACCGTTGAGCGATGGGCTTTCACCACTGACTTACCAAACCGCCTACGGACCCTTTAAACCCAATGATTCCGGATAACGCTTGGATCCTCCGTATTACCGCGGCTGCTGGCACGGAGTTAGCCGATCCTTATTCTTACGATACCGTCAAGCTGCTTCACGAAGCAGTGTTTCTTCTCGTATAAAAGCAGTTTACAATCCATAGGACCGTCATCCTGCACGCGGCATGGCTGGATCAGGCTTGCGCCCATTGTCCAATATTCCTCACTGCTGCCTCCCGTAGGAGTCTGGTCCGTGTCTCAGTACCAGTGTGGGGGATCTCCCTCTCAGGACCCCTACCCATCGTAGCCTTGGTAAGCCGTTACCTTACCAACTAGCTAATGGGACGCATGCTCATCTTTTACCGTTGTGACTTTAATAACTCGACCATGCGGTCATGTTATACTATGAGGTATTAATCCAAATTTCTCTGGGCTATCCCTCTGTAAAAGGTAGATTGCATACGCGTTACGCACCCGTGCGCCGGTCTCTCTATCCGAAGATAAATACCCCTCGACTTGCATGTGTTAAGCCTGCCGCTAGCGTTCATCCTGAGCCAGGATCAAACTCTTCATCGTATATTGTTTGCTTGACTTCTCAAGCTAATTATTATGCGACAATTCTCTATCGGTTCTTTTCAAATCTCTCGATTCCATTACTCTTATTCTTTTGTTCTAACATCTCTGTTAAAACGGCTGTCAATTCAATATGTCTACGAACGTGTTTCAATTTTGTTTCGCTTGTGTTTCAAAGCGGGTGCAAAAGTAGAA